>JBJMNM010000375.1:0-2933 GCA_045804305.1 Gemmatimonadaceae bacterium
CGACACCTCACGCCTCAGAGCCAGCAAGGGGTGGGGCTCGGCCTGGCGATCAGTCGAGATCTGGCGATGGGGATGGGGGGCAAGCTCGAGGCGGAGAGTGAGGAGGGGCGAGGTAGTACCTTCACGCTGACGCTACCACGAAGCGGCCAGCTGTAGGCTGTGAGCGATAAGCCCGGAAGCCAGTGCAGGGGACGCCGTAGGCTGTAAGCTTTCAAGCGATAGGCTTCTCGCTGATCGCGGGTGCGAACGAGATCGCGAAACTTGTCCACGTAGGTGACGAACGGCGGAACGCTTGTCATCCCGCACGAGCGAAGCGAGTGTCGGGATCTACCTTCACTCCACAGTGGCTTGCTTCAGTGGAGGGACAGTAGGTCCCGACACTCGCTCGCTGCGCTCGCTCCTGCGGGATGACAGCGAGGCGCGATACCCGGGTTGCCCGCCGTTGGATACGTATCAGCCCAAGTATCGCGATGGCGTTCGCTACAGAGATCAGCGAGAAGCTTATCGCTTGAAAGCTTACAGCCTACGGCGTCCCCTGCACTGGCTTCCGGGCTTATCGCTCACAGCCTACAGCTTCGGCAGCCGCGCGCGCTGCAGATGAATCCCGCTCGCGTCGCGCATGCCGAGGTACACCACCCCGCCCGGTCCGAATCCGATGATCGTCGTTCCCGTCGGGACCTGCACGCGGTCGACGACCTTGCCGGTTCGATCGATCACCTCGTAGATCGCGCCGCCGGGGGTGGGCCTGGTCGGGATCGTGCGCACCCACACGCGGGCGTCGGCGTCAGCGCGGACGCCGCCCGGACCGAACACCGGCTTGTAGTCGGGGAGCTCCGAGGGCGACACGAAGACCGGCGGGGGCAGCGGTCCACCGGCGCCTGGTGGCGCGCCACCCACCACGACTTGCGGGGCGCCGCCACCGCCGCCACCGCCGCCACCTGGCGGTCCGCCGATCGTGATCGTCATCCCTTGTGGCGCGGCGCCGAACGTGGCGTTGCCGCCCGGACCGCCCACGCCAGCCGCCGTTCCACCCGCGGCCCGCGCGCGCATCACGGCCGCGCGTGTGGAGTCGACGAACGCGACCTTGTCCTCGTCGGTCATGCGCTGCCACTCGTACGGGATCTTGCTTCCCGTCGTGCGCGTGCCGTCGGGGCCGACGAAGTCGACGTGATAGTCCTGACCACGCACGAAGGCGATCGTGCCGTCGCTCAGCACGGCCCAGTCGTCGACCACGGGGAGAGGATTCATCTGCGCCTGCCGACGCACGCCGCCATTCGCATCGGTCGACGTCGTCATGGTCACCTTGGGCAGCTTGAAGAAGCCGGCCGTGTCGAGCTTGCGCGCCGCGAGATCGTAACGGATGACCGCGGCGCTCTCCGGCGGCGGTGGCGGCACGAACGGCTGGCCAGGGGCCGGCGGCGTGAAGTTGAAGCGGAAGGGACGGTAGACGAGTCGCCCCTGCGCATCGAAGCCGGGATTTCCGAACGGCCCGCCGACGAGGAAGTTCACGTCGTCAGGGCGAGGCGCCGCCATCACTCGCGTGATCTTCCCGGCCGGATCGATCACGAGCATCGAGAGCGCCGCGGGGTCGACGAACAGCGTCGAGTCGCCACGATACGCGATGAGCCCACCAGCCCGCGCCCCGTAGCCGTTCGCGCCGCTCGACGAGTCGGCCACGACCGCCACGCGCTTGAGCGTGGAGTCGAGCAGCAGCAGCCGGCGCCCCGCCTGATCGTTCACCAGCACGTTGCCGTCGGGCAGATGTCGCACCGCCGCAAGGGAGCCGAGCACGTCGGCGCTGGTGGCGGTCGGAGTTGGCAATTGACGGACGGGCGGACGATTCGCGGTCTGCGCACCGGCGGCTGTCACGGTGAGCGACAGCAGGGTCAGCGTGCGCAGGATGGGCTGATGCTTCATGAGTCTCTCGGACCTGGGTGACGGATTGGTGCAAGTGACGAAATGGCTCGCTGTAACTGCCCTTCAACTACAGTCGAGTGATGAGTTCACCGGTGGCTGGTCCGTCCGCCGTGTCAGCCAGCGGCAACCCAGTTCTCTGTTCCCGGCAACCAGTTCCGAGACTGTGGGTCGAGTACACCAATCGCGACTCGACCCGGCACAGACTACTCACCACTGAGTACAGACGACTGGGGCGTCGCGATCTCGACCGGCTGACGGTCCCGATCCCGCTGGACCGAATACTCCACTGTAGTTGCAGTGCGGTAGCAGTTGCAGTGCCGTGGCGGTGGCAGTGCCGTGGCGGTGGCAGTGCCGTGGCAGTTGCACTGCCGCTTGCAGATGCCGTGTGGTCGAAGGCAACATCACGGTCCCCGAATGATCACCCGGTCGCCCCCGCCCCCGCCGCCCATGAACATCCCGCCCATGAACACCCCGCCCGCCGTATTCCCCGCTGTCCCGCTGCGAATGCCCGCGAGATACCGCCGATCCAGATGACTGGCAACGAGCGGTGGCAGCTTGCGCCGCTGTTCCGGCGTCAGCAGGTCGTCGATCGTCGGCGCGAGCGCGATGAGCAGATCCACGCTCGCCTCTCGGCCCCGCTTGTACAGGCCGTACGCCTCCCCCTGGTCGTACTCGGCCGGCATGCTCGCCAGGTCGCGCGCCACGCCGCTCCAGATGGAATCGAGACGCACGGTGTACCGGCGGTTCATGCTTGCGAGCGAGTCGGCCTGCACGCCGGTCAGCTCGAGCGTATCGCTCTGCCGAAGGAGCTGCGACATCGGGTTGAGCACGCCGCCCGTACCGTACATCGCCTTGAGCATCGGCGCGGTCAGCTTCTGCCCCTCCGTCTTGCGGCCCCGATCGAGCTGCTGCGTGAGCGTCTGCCGCTCGCGCGACGGCCCGACATCGACGCGGAGCTGCATCGTGAGCGTGACAGGTTGCCTGAAGGGGCTGAACTGCGGATTCGTGCTGCCGAA
>JBJMNM010000376.1:0-2537 GCA_045804305.1 Gemmatimonadaceae bacterium
AGCGACTCGTCCAACTGCCGCGCCGCCTCCTTCTTCGAGCGGCCGTCGATCTTCGTCATCAGGAAGACCTTCTCACGGTAGCCGTCGCGCGGCGCCTTGCCCATTCGCGTCTCGCTCGCGCCGTCGTTGTAGTCCCAGGAGTTGTCCAGGAAGGTGATCCCCTCGTCGATGGCGCGGCGAACGATGCGAATGCCGAGGGGCTCGTCCACGTGCGGCAGGGCGAGGTGCCAGCCGCCGAGGCCGATCGCGGACACCTTCTCGCGCGTGCGGCCGAGCTCGCGGTGCGGCACTCCCGAAGGATGCGTGGCGTCCGGGTTTGACATGGGCACCTTCCTTGGATTCCTGCTCGGCGGTGAATGTTGCGGGCCATCGCGTCACCCTGGAGCGCTGCAACTTCCGAGCTATAGCCGCCATCGTCCCGGTGTCTCGGGTGTGCATGCGGCCGCTCGCTGGCAACTCGCCGCACGAGAGGTCAACGAGACCGAATCATGCATCTCAACTGCCTCGAGACTGCTGGACACTGCACGACTCGAGGAGGCACGCATGGCGTTGCGACCCAACAGCTGCGTGAGGATCACCGTCGCGGTCGGGCTGATCGACGGCCGGGAGCACGATCGTGGTTCTCGCAAGTAGCTCCACGTTGGCCCGCGAGACGGCCACTGCTCCGCAGGTGGAGACGGTGCGACTCACGATCAATGGCCGCAAACATGTCCTCGACCTCGACCCGCGCACGACGCTGCTCGACGCGCTGCGCGAGCATCTCGGGCTGACGGGCTCGAAGAAGGGCTGCGACCAGGGGCAGTGCGGCGCCTGCACTATCCTGGTCAATGGCGAGCGCATCAACAGCTGTCTCGCGCTCGCGGTGATGCACGATGGAGACGAGATCACCACCATCGAGGGGCTGGCGCGGGGAGGCGCTCTCCATCCCATGCAGGCCGCGTTCATTCGCCATGACGGCCTGCAGTGCGGATACTGCACGCCCGGCCAGATCCTGTCTGCCATCGCGCTGATGCACGAAGCGGCGCAGGGATGGCCCAGCCATGCGACAGCGGATGTGGCCGCGGCGCCGAGCCTTACGGATGCCGAGATCGCCGAGCGAATGAGCGGCAACATCTGTCGCTGCGCCGCCTACGCCAACATCGTGGCGGCGATCCGCGACGTGAACACGCGAGGCGACGGATGAGGGAGTTCCGCTACGAGCGGGCTCGCGATGTGCCGTCGGCCTGTGCTTCCGCGGCACGTTCCGGGGCCAGGTTCATCGCCGGCGGCACCAACCTGGTCGATCTCATGAAGCTGGAGATCGAGGTGCCGACACGCCTCGTCGACATCGCCGGACTGCCACTGAATGACATCGAAGAGACCGCAGAGGGCGGTCTGCGCATCGGCGCGCGGGTCGGCAACAGCGCCCTCGCCGTGGACATGCGCGTCCGCCGCCGCTACCCGCTGCTCTCCCAGGCGATCCTCGCCGGTGCGTCGACTCAGCTCCGCAACAAGGCCACGACGGGAGGAAACCTGCTGCAGCGAACCCGCTGCCCGTACTTCTACGACACCACCAAGCCCTGCAACAAGCGCGAGCCGGACGCGGGATGCGCGGCGCTGCACGGCATCAACCGGAACAATGCCGTGCTCTCGGTGAGCGATCACTGCATCGCGGCACATCCGTCCGACATGGCGGTGGCGATGACGGCCCTCGACGCTCGGGTGGAGACGGTGGCGCCCGACGGATCTGCCCGCGCGATTCCGATCGATTCGCTCTATCGTCCTCCGGGCGACACGCCGCACATCGAGACCATCCTTGCGCCGGGTGAGCTGATCGTGGCGGTGCTGCTGCCCGCGCCTCCACCAGGCCGACAGGTCTACCGCAAGGTTCGCGACCGCGCGTCCTACGCGTTCGCGCTGGTGTCGGTCGGGGTGATCGTGGACCTCGACGGAAATCGGATCCGCGCCGCGCGCGTCGCGTTCGGCGGCATTTCGTACAAGCCCTGGCGCTCGACGGATGCCGAGGCGGCGCTCGTGGGCACGCCGGCGACGCGGGCCTCGTTCGATGCGGCCGGCGCCGTCGCGCTCCGCGACGCGCGCGGCTACGGCTTCAACGACTTCAAGATCCCGCTCGCCCGACGGACGCTCCGCGCCACGCTCACCGCCGCGGCGGGTCTCCGCTGACGAGGCACGGATGACCGACGACAGCCGCAGCGGGGAGATCGGACACCCGCTCAGTCGCGTGGACGGCCCGCTGAAGGTGACCGGCAAGGCCACGTACGCGTTCGAATACGCGGGGCAGGGCAAGGTCGCGTACGGCTACATCGTGACCGCGGCGATCGGCAAGGGCCGGGTGCTGTGGGTGAACGCCGGCGATGCGCAACGCGCGGCGGGTGTGCTGCTCGTCGTGACCAAGGACAACGCGCCGCCGCAGACCCCGTGGGGCCCGGCGGATCTGCCCGATCGCTTCGCTCGCGCGGTGCCGGCGCTCGATACCGACGAGGTGCCCTATTTCGGCTTTCCCGTCGCCTTCGTCGTGGCTGAGACCTTCGAGGAAG
>JBJMNM010000377.1:0-2170 GCA_045804305.1 Gemmatimonadaceae bacterium
CGATGGAGGCGTGCTCCTGAGCGCGGCGGCGTACGACGCCTGCTGCGAGGGGGCCGACGCGCATGGCGCCGCGGCCGCGGCGCTCGCCAGGGTGGGCCGATCCGACCCGACGCTCGCGGAGCTCGTGAGCCTGCGCGCGGGCAGGATCTTCACGGACCGCCTGGCTCACGGATTCACCCTGCAGCCGGGCGCGGTGGAGTTCATCGCCGGCGTCGCGCACCGCGCTCGCATCGCGATCGTCACCGGTGCGTCGCGCGCCGAGACCGATGTCGCGCTGCGACTCTCCGGTCTCGACTCGGCGGTCGCGTGCGTGATCACGGCGGATGACGTGCTGGTGCCGCCCCCTGCGCCGGAGATCTACACGCGCGCGCTGGCTCAGCTGGCACGCCGACGGACGCTTTCACGTGAGCGAGGAGCGGTCGTCGCGCTCGCGCAGGGCGCCGCGGCGCTGATCGCCGCTCGCGCTGCGGGCGTTCGCACACTCGCGGTCGGCGCGCCGGCTCATGTGGCGGTCGAGGCGGCCGCCGCGGTGAGCGGCCTGTCCGGCCTGACGCTCGAGGCAATCGCGTCGCTCCTCGGGCTGGCACCGGCGGCGATGCTCGAATGAGCACGCTTCCCCTCCACACCAGCGGCAAGACCGTCGGCGACGTCAGCGGACGGAGCGTGGTGCTCGCGTATGGCAGCGTGGCCGCGGAGTACGAGGCGCTGCACTCGCGTGCCGCCCTGTTCGACCGGAGCCACCGCGGGCGCCTTCGCGTGAGCGGCGAGCGCGCCGCCGAGATGGTGGCCGGCCTGGTGACCAATGACGTGAGCGGGCTTGCGCCCGGACAAGGGTGCTACGCGGCCGCGCTCACGGCCAAGGGCAAGATCGTCGCCGACCTGCGGATCTTCGTGGAGGAGGGCTCGGTGCTGACCGATGCGCCGACGCGCGCCGCCGAAGGCTGGACAGCGATGGTGAAGAAGTTCGTGAATCCGCGGCTTGCCCCCCACAGTGACGAGACGGCGCGGCTGCGCGACATCGGCGTGTTCGGGCCGAGCGCGAGACACGTGGTGAGCACGGTGACCGGAGTGCAGGCGCCGGCGCTCACCGCGCTCGCGCCATACGCGCACGCGACCGTGCAGATCGACGGCGTCACGGTGCTCGTGGCGAGCGTTCCCGACCTCGGGCTGGAAGGATTCGAGCTGATCATCCCGGCCGAGCTTTACCCGGTGTTGTGGCAGCGGTCCGTGGACGCGGGTGCGACGCCCGCCGGGCTGGAAGCGTGGGAGATCGCGCGCGTCGAAGCGGGACGTCCCGAGTGGGGACTCGACATCGACGATACGACGATTCCCCAGGAGGCAAACTTCGACGACCTCCACGCGATCTCGTACACGAAAGGCTGCTACGTGGGTCAGGAGACGGTGGCGCGCGTGCATTTTCGCGGACACGTGAACAAGCACATGCGCGGCGTGCGCGCGCCGGGTGTGGATCCGCCACCGCGTGGCGCCACGTTGCACGATCAAGCCGGCACGCAGGTGGGCGAGATCCGGACAGCCGTGCGCTCGCCGATGCTTGGCGGGATCGCGCTGGCGATGGTGCGTCGTGAGGTCGCGCCGGGCGCGCAGCTCGTCGCGCGTTGGCGCGAGGAGCCCGCGGGCGCCGAGACGTCGGACGTCGAGCGGCGCGTGGAGATCGGGGCGCTGCCCTTCGCCGTCACCTAGGCGTGCCGTCCGCGCTCGTGACGGGTGCCACGGGCCTCGTCGGCACGCATCTCATCCAGCGGCTCCGCGCGGACGGCTGGGCGGTGCGCGCCCTCGTGCGCGACGCGGCCCGAGCCGGTGCGTTGAGCCGGCAGAATGTGGTGCTGGCCACCGGCGACACGCTCGATCCCACCGGCTTCGCGCTGGCCGCGCGCGGATGTGAGGTGATCTTTCACGCGGCCGCAGCGGTGACGCCGCGCGGTGGGTGGGAGGCGTTCAGCCGGCCGAACGTGGAGGGGACGCGCAACGCCATCGCGGCCGCCGCGAGCGCAAAGGCGCGCCTCGTTCACGTGAGCAGCGTGGCGGTGTATGGCAGCGCGGAACGTTACGCGAGCGGCGTGACGAGCGAGGAAAGCCCGCTCGCGAACATCGCACCGCAGAGCTTCTACGCTCGCTCGAAGCGCGAGTCGGAGACGCTCGTGATGGAGGC
>JBJMNM010000378.1:0-6200 GCA_045804305.1 Gemmatimonadaceae bacterium
CATCCTCGTGCAGGGAGCTGTACCTCTCTTTTTCCTCGATTACTTCGCCGCGGGCACGCTCGTGCCCGCGGTCGTGGAGCGCGTGGTGTCCGGGATCGCCGCCGGGTGTCGCGAGAACGGGTGCTCGCTCGTGGGAGGCGAGACCGCGGAGATGCCGGGGATTTACACGCCGCCCGACTACGATCTGGCCGGATTCATCGTCGGGTGCGTGGAGGAAGACGCCATCCTGGGAGCCGACCGGGTCGAGGCAGGGGACGTCCTGGTTGGTCTAGCCAGCAATGGATTGCATACCAACGGTTACTCCCTGGCGCGCCGCATCGTCTCAGAGAGGATGGGATTGGGCATGTCCGACCCGTTTCCGGGGGAAAGCGCCCCGGTGGCGGACGTCCTGCTGCGCGTGCACCGATCCTACCTGCCCGTGCTGCGCCCCGTCCTGGGGCGCGTCCATGCGATGGCGCACATCACGGGGGGAGGGTTGCCCGGCAACGTGAACCGGGCGCTCCCCGACACCCTCGACGCGGTGATCGACGCGAAGAGCTGGGAGGTGCCGAATCTCTTCCAGCAGCTGGAGCGGTTCGGGCAGGTCGACCGGGCCGAGATGTACCGGACGTTCAACATGGGCGTCGGGATGGTAGTCATCACCGACGAAGCGGGCGCCGAGGCGGTCCAGGCGAGCGCCGCGTCGGCTCACCTTGGCAACTGGCGGCTCGGGCGCATCGTGCGCGGGGCCGGTCAGGTGCGTATCCCCTAGGAGCACGACATGAAGCGATTCATCGTCATCATAGCCGGTCTCTCCCTGCTCGCGGCGTCGGAAGTCCACGCGCAGAGTGGTGGACTTTCGAGTCCCGTCTGTCCCGCGGGTACCAACACGGCCACGCGGGTCGCGCAGGACGCCTGCCAGCAGGCGTACGACGTCTATCAGTTCATGGCGCCGCAGCTCGGCCTCGCCATCGTCGGCGGCAACGCCACCCTCGGTCAGGCGTCGACGCTCGGCGGGCTGGGGCACATCTCCGTTGGCCTGCGCGGGAATGCGTTCAAGGGCGATCTGCCCGACATCCAGAACTTCACCCAGCGGTCGGGCGGCGCCGCGCCGGCCGTGACGCTGCCGACCAAGAATCAGTTCGTCGGGCTCCCCGCGGCGGACGTGGCGATCGGCGTGTTCGGCGGGCTGCCACTCGCGCTGACCAACGTGGGCGGCGTGGACCTGCTCCTGAGCGCGAGCTACGTCCCGACGATCACGCAGAACAACGTGACGATCACGCCGAAGCAGAACCTGCAGCTCGGCTTTGGCGCGCGCATCGGGCTCCTCTCCGAGTCGATCATCGTACCGGGCGTGTCGCTCACGTACCTGAAGCGCGACCTCCCCACCACGACCATCGCGGGCTCGGCGGCCTACACCTCCGTCGCGACCGGTCCCACCACGGCGACGTTCTCGATCACCGACGCCAAGGTGAACACCTCGGCGTGGCGACTGGTGGCGAGCAAGAGCCTGATCTTCTTCGGCGTGGCCGCGGGCGTGGGACAGGACAAGTACGAGAACGATGCAACGATCGCGGCGACGGTGCAGGGCACGCTGCCGACGCCGTTCACGCAGACCTTGTCGGTGCCGGCCACCAAGCAGTCGCTCACGCGCACGAACTATTTCTTCGATGCGTCGATGAATCTCCTCCTCCTGAAGCTGACGGCGGAAGTCGGGCAGGTGTCGGGCGGCACGGTCAACACGTACAACGCGTTCCAGTCGGGCCGCGCCGACGCATCGCGCACCTACTTCTCCCTCGGCGCGCGGTTGGGTATCTGAGCATATGACCGAGGACGAGCGAGCGGCCGCGCCGGACGACGGCGCGTGGATGCGCCGCGCGCTCGCTCTCGCGGAGCGAGGTTGGGGACAGACGGCGCCGAACCCGATGGTCGGCGCCGTCGTCGTACGCGACGGCGCGTCGGTTGGCGAGGGATGGCACACGCGCTACGGCGAGGCGCACGCCGAGGTCGAGGCGCTGCGTTCGGCCGGTGAGCGGGCGCGCGGCGCCACGCTGTACGTCACGCTGGAGCCGTGCAACCACCACGGCAACACACCGCCGTGCACCGACGCGATTCTCGCCGCCGGTCTGCGTCGGGTGGTCGTAGCCACCGCGGACCCCAATCCGGTGGCCCACGGGGGCGCGGATCGTCTGCGCGCGAGCGGAGTGGAAGTGCAGGTCGGTGTGGAGGAGGCCGCGGCGCGGGAGCTGAACGCGCCGTTCTTTCACGCTCTCACGAGCGACAGGCCGTTCGTGCGGCTCAAGCTCGCACTCTCGATCGACGGCGCCCTCGCCGACATCACGCGCAAGCCCGGCTGGCTCACCGGGCCCGATGCGCGTCGCGAGGTGCACCGGCTGCGGGCCGGCTCCGACGCCGTGGCGGCCGGCATCGGGACGGTGCTTGCGGACGATCCCCTGTTGACCGTGCGCGCGTTCTCGCCGCCGCGCATCCCGCCCACGCGCGTGGTGTTCGACAGCTCGGCGCGGCTTCCGCTGACCTCCAAGCTCGTGCAATCGGCGCGAGAAGCGCCCCTACTGGTCGTGTGCTGGGCCCCCGATCCCACCCATGCATCGGCGCTCGAGCATGCGGGGGTGGAGCTCCTGCACGCGGCCACCTTGCCGCATGCCCTGCGCGCGCTGCGCGCCCGCGGCATTCACTCGTTGCTGGTCGAGGGAGGCGCGGCATTGGCCTCGTCGCTGGTGCAGGAGGCGCTCGTGGACCGCCTGATTATCTTTCGGGCACCCCTGATCCTTGGCGGGGGCTCGCTGAGCGGCTTCGCCGGCGTGCCGGCCGCAACGATCGAGGAGGCGCCGCGCTGGAGAGTGCTCCAGGCCTGCCGCCTCGGCGACGACGAGATGACGGTTTATGGGCCCCCCGGCTGAGGGGCCGGAGCTATTTGGCATGTTCACCGGATTGGTCGACGACGTCGGCACCATCGAGCGGGTCGAGCGGACGCCGGCGGGGCGCGAACTGCGCATTCGTTCCGCCTATGCCGACCTCGCCGACGGCGAGAGCGTCGCGGTCAACGGTGCGTGCCTGACCGTGCGAGAATCGGGATCGGGGTGGTTCAGCGTCGCGGCGGTCGTCACGACGCTCGACCGCACGACCATCGCCGACTGGGGCGTCGGCCGCCGGGTGAACCTCGAGCGTGCCATGCGGATGGGCGATCGCCTTGGCGGCCACCTCGTGCAGGGGCACGTGGATGACGTGGGGGTGGTGGAAGAGGTCCGTCGTCGCGATGATGCACTGCTCGTGGACGTTCGGCTTCCCGCCGAGCTCGAGCCGCTCATGGTGCTGCACGGCTCCGTGGCGGTCGACGGCGTGAGCCTCACCGTGAACGCTCTCCCGGCTCCGGGAATTCTTCAGTTGAGCCTCATCGAGTACACCTGGCGGCACACCACGCTCGGCGAGCTGCGCGCGGGGGACCGCGTGCATGTCGAGGCCGACATGGTTGGCAAGTACGTGCGCCAACTCGTCGCGCCGTACGCCGCCGCCCGCTGAGTCATCCCAATCGCATCGTCTCCATGCCATTCAACACCGTAGAACAGGCGGTCGCCGACATCGCCGCCGGAAAGCTGATCATCGTCGCGGACGACGAGGACCGTGAGAACGAGGGGGATCTCATCGGCGCGGCGCAGCTCGTGACGCCCGAGATGATCAACTTCATGATCAGGCGGGCCGGGGGCCTGATCTGTCTCGCGCTGCCGGGCGAGCGCGTGGACCAGCTCGCGCTCACGCCGATGGCCGAGAGCAACCTCGACGAATATCGCACGGCGTACACGGTCAGCGTGGATGCCAGCCCCAAGTTCGGCGTGACGACCGGCATCAGCGCGTCGGATCGCGCGACGACCATCCGAACCATCGTCGATCCCGCCACGGTCTCGGCCGATCTGCGGCGCGGCGGCCACGTCTTTCCGCTCCGCGCGCGCGACGGCGGCGTGCTCCAGCGCGTGGGGCACACGGAGACGGCGGTGGATCTCGCACGCCTCGCGGGCGTTTATCCGGCGGGTGTGATCTGCGAGATCCTCAACGAGGACGGCAGCACGGCCAAGCGCCCGCAGCTCGAGGCGTTCGCCCGGGAGCACGGGCTCACGTTCATCACCGTGGCGCAGCTCGTCGCGCATCGGCTCAAGAACGAGCGCCTGGTGCACCGCGTGGCCGAGGCGCGCCTGCCGACGCAGTACGGCACGTGGAAGATCTTCGGCTACCGCAACGACGTCGACACCCACGAGCACGTCGCCATCACCTACGGGGAGATCGGCGACGGCGAGAACGTGCTGGTGCGGATGCACTCCAAGTGCCTCACCGGCGACGTGCTGCACTCGATGCGCTGCGACTGCGGCTGGCAGCTCGACACGGCCATGAAGATGATCCAGTCGGAGGGGCGCGGCGTGATCGTGTACCTCGACCAGGAAGGGCGGGGCATCGGACTGTTGAACAAGCTGAAGGCGTACGAGCTGCAGGACGCCGGCGCCGACACGGTGGAGGCGAACGAGCAGCTCGGCTTCGCGCCCGACCTGCGCAATTACGGCATCGGGGCGCAGATCCTCCTCGATCTCGGACTCCGTTCCATTCGGCCGATCACGAACAATCCGCGCAAGATGGTGGGCCTCGAGGGCTACGGCCTGAGCGTGCACGAGCGCGTGCCCATCGTGCAGCCGGAGAACACCGAGAACGCCGGCTATCTTGGCACCAAGCGCGACAAGCTCGGCCACCTGCTCGCAAGCTGATCGACAGAGGACATGGCGGAATTCAACGGCGTACCGAACGGGGAAGGACGGCGCTACGCCGTGCTCGTCTCCCGCTTCAACAATCACATCACCACCAAGCTCGCCGACGGCGCGATGGACGCGCTGGTGCGCCATGGCGTGGCGTCCGACGACGTGGATCTCGTGTGGGTACCGGGAGCGTGGGAGCTGCCGTTCGGCGCCCGCCGCCTGGCGGCGACGGAGCGGTACAACGCGCTCGTGGTGTGCGGCGCCGTGATCCGCGGCGACACCCCGCACTTCGACTACATCTGCGCCGAGGCCTCCCGCGGCCTTCACGACGCGAGCACCGAGTACGAGATCCCGATCGGCTTCGGGCTGCTCACCTGCGACACGATGGAGCAGGCCGAGGCGCGCGCGGGCGGCGAGCATGGCAACAAGGGCTGGGACGCGGCGATCGCCGCCCTGGAGATGTCCGACCTCTTCGAGAGGCTCGATGGCGCGGACGAGGGTTGAGACGCGCGCGCGGGCGCGCGTGCTCCAGGCGCTGTACGCGTGGGACATGCGCGGCAATGGAGGAGGGAGCGGGGCGCTGGAGCGCGTCGCGACGCAGGTGTGGGACGATCTGGCGATCACGCCGGAGGAACGCCGGATCGCCGGTCCGATCGTGCGACTGGTGGCGAGCAGGCAGCAGGCGCTCGACGCCGAGCTGGCAGACGTCACCACCAACTGGCGGCTGGAGCGCATCGGGGCCGTCGAGCGCTGCGTGCTGCGCATGGCAGCCGCGGAGCTGACGATCGGCGACACGCCGCCGCGCGTCGTCATTCAGGAGGCCGTCACCCTCGCCGAGCGCTTTGGCAGCGCGGCGAGCGCCAAGTTCGTGAATGGCGTCCTGGATGCACTGGCACGGCGCATGGGACGGATGTAGTGCGTCTGCTCCTGGTCAATTGGCAGTGCCGGGAGAATCCGCTCGCCGGCGGCGCCGAGATCCACCTGCACGAGATCTTCGGGCGGCTGGCGGCGCGGGGCCATGAGGTCACGCTGCTCTGCGGCGGCTGGCCGGACGCCGACGCTACCGCCACGCTCGACGGGATCCACGTGCATCGCGCGGGAACCCGCTACACGTTCCCGTTCAAGGCGCGGTCCTATTTTCGCCGCCATCTCTCGAGCGGCCGCTTCGATCTGCTGGTCGAGGATATCAACAAGATCCCCCTCGCGAGCCCCACCTGGGGCGGCCCGCCGGTCGTGGCCTTGGTGCCGCACCTCTTCGGCGGCACGGCCTTCCAGGAGCTCGCCGCTCCACTGGCCGCGGCCGTCTGGCTCGCCGAGCGGCCGTTGGGCCGCGTGTACCGCGGCGTCCCTTTCCAGGCGATCAGCACGAGCACGGCGGATGATCTCGCCGGCCGCGGCATTCCGCGGGACGACGTAACGGTGATCCATCCCGGGATCGACGCGGTGGGCTACACACCGAACTTC
>JBJMNM010000379.1:0-4616 GCA_045804305.1 Gemmatimonadaceae bacterium
AGTCCTCGTAGCTCTTCCCGTCGTGGTACGGCAGGTGGGCCAGCTCCAGCGGCACCACGACGCCCTCGTGCACGAGGGTGGTGCCCAGCCCGGTGCCCAACCCGAGAAAGAGCATCCGCCGTCCCGCATAGCTGCCGAGCGCCTGCATCGCCGCGTCGTTGATGAGTCGAACCGGTCGATCGAATGCGCGCTCGAAGTTGAAGCGCGTCCATCCCTTGCCCAGGTTGACCGGCTCGCGGGTGATCCGTCCACGGACCACGGGTCCGGGATACCCGATGGACACGACGTCGTAATCCCATCCACGCGTCGCATCGAGCACGCGCTTCACCATCTGGCGCGGCGTGAGCTCGGGGCCTGACGGCACCTTGGCGATGGCGCGGCGCCCGGAGGCCAGCATTTTCACGTGGGTTCCACCGATGTCGACGACGAGGACTTTCTTCACAGGTGCGATGCGGTGGATGTGGTGGCGCGGCCGAGGTCGCACGGTTCGAGCCAACATACGGCTTGTGGGGCGCTTCGTTTAGCGGGCGCTGCGCTGGACAGGTGGGCGCAATCGGCCCTGCGCTCGAGCTGGACCGCCAGGGGCGATGCTGGCCGAGCGACTGGGATGGGGCGACGCTTCACTGTTGGGAGAGTGCGGGAGCATTCGCTCCGCACCGTGAAGATGCTCTCTCGCCTCAGCTCCGCGGTGCGGCGGCGGAAGCCGGCACAGACTGAGCGAGGGCGAGCGACCTGAGGTGCGCGCGCAGCGTCGCACCGTCCCCTGAGCACAGCGCCCGCTGAGCGCGACCGGCGAAGCCGGTCTGCGCCGCTAAGCGGTGGCGCGCAGCGCCAAGCGCCCTCTACGCACCGGGCCGCGATGCATCGACAGAAATTCTCAGATTCTCGTTCAACGACGTGTCGCCGTTGATGATCGACGACCAGCTCACGTGCGGGCCATTGCGCTTCCCCTTCTCAACGACCTTCACCCCGTCGGGCGCAATGGTGATCGTATAGAGCTTTCCGTTGACCTCGAGCTCACGCTTGATCGACTTGTCAAGTTTTGTTGCCATATGCTCCTCTGAGAGTTGTGGTGCGGCTTGGCGAAGCTATGCACGAAGCGCGCGTGAAGCTAGAGCACGGCAACCGTCGTCAGCGTCGCGGCCGTATCGGTCGCATGGCGTTGGTCAACCGTGCGGTGATCTCGCTCACGTCCCTTCGAGCGCACGCAGTCGCGCATCGAGATGCGACCGGTCCGCCACCGCTTCGGCCAGCGGCCCATGATCGCCGAACTCCACGATCGACACTGATCCCACCGGGCAGCCGAAGCGATAGCGGAACCGGCCCACGTCCACGCCGAGCAGCGCGCACAGCACAACGCGGATGGACGCCTTGTGCGAGACCACGAGGACGTTCCCATCGTCATGTGTCGCGTCGATCTCCTCGATCACCGTCGTCATGCGCTGCGCGAGCTGCACGGCGGTTTCCCCGCCCGTGGGTGGATTCCATGCCGGGTCGGCGGTCCACCGTTCGTACTCGATGTGGAAGCGCAGCGCCACCTCTTCGGTGGTCATGCCGTCCCACTGCCCATAGTCGAGCTCGGCCAGCTCGCCACGCTCCTGAATCGGCAGGCCCAGGACCCGCCCGAGTGGCGTGGCGGTGGCGACGGCGCGAGTAAGCGGGCTCGAGTAAATCCCGCGCCATTCCGTGTCGCGATAGGCCTGCCCGAATGCCTCCGCCATGGCGAGTCCCTCCGCCGTGAGTCCGGGGTCGAGCCGCCGCCCGCAGAACACGTTGGCGCGGCTCAAGGCCGTCTGGCCGTGGCGAAGCAGAAAGAGGCGAAGGGCCATGTGCGTGTCCAGGGAAACGTGCGCGGAATCTACCGAGCAAGCACGGCGTTTGCCTTTCTCATCCGCAAGGCGGCTGACCCCAATTTCGCCAACACGACTCACCACAACCGCGGAGCATGCCCATGCCGATGAATTCCCTGGAAGAGCTGTACGTCGAGCAGATCAAGGATCTGTACAGCGCTGAAAACCAGATTCTCAAGGCGCTGCCGCGCATGATCAAGGCGGCGTCGAGCCCCGAGCTGAAGAAGGCGTTCACCAAGCACGAACGGCAGACCCGCGAGCACGCCAAGCGGCTCGAGCGGATCGCCAAGGAGCTCGGCGAGAAGCCGACCGGCAAGAAGTGCTACGGCATGGAAGGGCTGATCGAGGAAGGGAAGGAGCTGATGAAGGAAAAGCCCGCCCCCAACGTGCTCGATGCCGGCCTGATCTCGGCCGCACAGCACGTGGAGCACTACGAGATGGCGGGCTATGGCACCATCCGCACGTGGGCCCGGTTGCTGGGCTACGACAATCAGGCGCAGCTGCTCCAGATCACCCTCGATGAAGAGGAGGAGACGGACAAGGAGCTCACCGCGCTCGCCGAGTCGTTCATCAACGAGGAAGCGGAAGCCGGCGCCGTCTAGAGATTCAGCGGCGAAGCTCGTAGAAGATGTTGATGGCGCCGCCGATCAGCAGGGAGACGGTGCCATTCACCAGCGCCGTTCGTGTGCGGTCCTCCGTGTCGGGCCGCCACGCCGCCTGGGCAAAGCTGCCGGCGTACGCGCCGACGATGCGCGGCACGGCGATCGGATGGGTGTCGTTGGGCATGGGGTCGGTGACCGCCGCCTGAAGCGCCCATCCGATGCGCCGGCTCAGATGACTGCAGCGGCAGCGCTGATAATCGAGCGGGCGATCCATGGCGCTGGCGAGTGCGTGCGTCACCGCCTCCTGGATCAGGAACTGACCCACGTCGGACGCGGCGCGCTTGCCGTAGCCGCGCCATCCCTTGCCCCACTCCTCCGGATCGTCGCGCAGCTGATCCACACCCGCCCACGCGAGGCCGAGCGCGGTGCCGTACGCCATGTCGCGGAAATAGCGCGTGGTGCGCGTGGCCGAGTCGGATCCCACACGGCCCTGCGCGGCGAGTGTACGCGGCATGGCGGAGATGGCGACGAGCGCCAGCACGACGAGAAGCCAGCAGTTCATGCGGCGATTCGCGAATCCGCCGAATTGCACTGGAAGCGTGTGCATGTGGGCTCCGGACGAGGGGTCCGCTAACGTACCGCTCCCGACCGTACGTCGCCATCGGGGACACCCGTCGATCTCCTGCTCGCGCGCTGCCGCTCGGCTACGCGAAGTGCGGCAACGCACACCAGCAGCCAGACCGCGCCGGCGAGAAATCCGGCGATCACGTCGCTCAGATAGTGCACGCCGAGATAGAGCCGGCTGAATCCGACGAGTCCCACCAGGACGAGCGTTGCCAGCATGATCGCGATGCGCGCCCGCCGGTCCTCGGTCCGCTCCAGAAAGAGATAGGCCACGAAGCCGAATCCGATGAGCGAGTTCATGGAGTGACCGCTCGGAAAGCTCCAGGATTCATGCCTGATGAATTCTGTCGCCGTCTCGGGACGTCCGCGGTGAAACAGGGCCTTGAGCAGATCGTTCAGGAGGGATCCGCCGACCACGGCGAGTGTGAGTGCGACTGCGCGAAACCAGTCGCGGCGCAGGACCAGCCACCCCACGCCCAGGATGACGATGCCGTTCATGACCTGGGAGCCGATCCAGCTCATGAAGTTGAAGAACCTCTCGCCACCTTCGGTGCTGTGCGCCGCGAGCCAGCCGACGATGACGTGATCCACTCGCACCAGCAGGCTCTGCTCCGTCATCTCGTCGGCGATGTACGAGAAGGCCCAGAGCATCAGGATGCACGCGGCGGCTCCCACCAGCCCATGCGCACCGAGGTACGCGTTGGGGTGCAGGGCGGCGAAGCGGGCACGCCAGGGGCGGGCCGCGGCGCTGGTGCGCGGTGACGTCATGTCATGGCGTTAGGCAGGATTGACGCCCGCGCGAGCGTCAGTCCTGATGCGGCGAACAGCTTTCCTGAGCGCAGCAGACCACCAAACCCCACCACGGAGCGGACACCCTACCCCAAGCGCGCCGAAGAGCCTCAGCGGCCTGGACGGCAAGCATCGTGCAATGCACCGACGAGTCATGTCAGCCAACCAGGATTCCGGCCTCGTTCCCGCCGCAGCGGATCGCGCAGCGCGCCGGCCGGATTCGTCGCTCGCGCCCGATGTGGACGCGACCGCGCTTGCGGCGCCGGCCGGCCCGGAGGCGGAAACGCCCGACCTGGAAAAGACCGAGGACGCGATCAAGGCAAAGCGGAGCCGCTCGATCGAGGCGACGCTGCTCACGGTCCTCGCGGTCCTCTACACACTGTACGTCGCGCGCGACTTCCTCATCCCGATCGTGTTCGCGGTCCTGCTCAACTTTCTGTTGAGCCCTCTCATCCGGCGCCTCGCGCGTTTTCACGTCAAGCCGCCCATCGGCGCGGCGATCGTCGTCATCCTGCTCGTGAGCGCGATCGGCGGGGGCGTCTATCAGCTCGCCGGACCCGCGCAGCGCTGGATCGCCACCGCGCCGCAGGCGTTCGGCCGGGCGCAGGGCAAGCTTCGCGGGATCATCCGCCCCATGCAGCAGGTGCAGAAGAACGTGGAGCAGGCGGCGAACGCCGTCGGCGGGCCACCGGGCAGCAAGCCGCCGGAGGTCGTGGTACAGAGTGGGCCGAGCTTGTCCTCACGGCTGTTC
>JBJMNM010000380.1:0-4815 GCA_045804305.1 Gemmatimonadaceae bacterium
AACGGCCTGCTCCCAGATCGAGCCCGGCTCCGCGCACCCGAGCCGACCCCGCGACTCCAAAGTCCTCTCTCTTTGGGTCGCAGGGGTTGGTCTCGTGCGCCATGGCTGGCGCGAGGTCGTATCCGCGTCGTTTCCGTCGATCAGTTCTGATCCGCACACGCTGTTGCAGCAAGACTCGAAACGCCGTTGGTCCGGCGCGGTGACCTAGTAGGGCACCGCGGCATTGGTGGACGTCACCGCGGCGCTCGTGGCGTCGAGGGAGTCGCCGAACACCTCGAGCGCCAGCTCGACCTTGCCGAACGGCGCCGAGACCTGCACGCCCTGCACGCCGCCGCGGACGCGGTCGAGCATCTCGCGTGCGATCGCGATGCCTTCGGCCACGGCGTGCTCCTTGGAGCGCTCGCCGGCCTTCCGCATGCGCGTGATGATGCTCTCCGGCACGCTCACGCCTGGCACCTCGTTCGCGAGGAACTCGGCGTTGCGTACGCTGACGAGGGGCCAGATCCCGGCGACGATCGGGACGCGTGCGCCCTCGGTGCGCCGCAGGAAATTCTCGAGCTGCGAGGCGTCGAACACCGGTTGAGTGACGGCGAATTCGGCCCCCGCCTCGACCTTCCACGCGAACCGCTTGAGCTCGTGCTCGAGATCGATCGGCGCCGGGTTCACTCCAACACCAATGACGAACTGCGTTGGCGTACCGATGGCGTTGTCGCCCGGATCCTTTCCGTGATTCAGGTTGTGCACGAGGTTCGTCAGCCCGATCGCGTCGATGTCGAACACGGCTGTCGCGCTCGGATACGGCCCCATCTTGGGCGGGTCGCCGGTGATGAGAAGCAGGTTGCGTAGGCCGACCGCCGACGCGCCCAACAAATCGCTCAGCATGCCAAGGAGGTTGCGGTCGCGGCAGGCGTAGTGCGTCACTGTCTCGATCCCCACTCGCTGCTCGATGAGCAGCGACGTCAGGAGCGCTCCCATGCGGCTCTGCGCACGCGGTCCATCGGGGACGTTCACGGCATCCACACCCGCGCGCTTGAGCTGGCCGACGTCGGCGAGCATGCGTGTGGCGTCCACGCCGCGTGGCGGCACGATCTCCACGCTGGTCACGAATCGGCCCGCGGCGATTTTCGCGCCCCAGCGCGAGCGGGCCGCGAGGGGCACCGCCTCCACGTCGGCGGCGCGCTTCTTCTCCTGCGTCGACGGTGCGACGCCGACGGCGGCGTGCGAGCCCGAGCCGCCCGCGCGTGCGAAGCGCGGGCTCAGGGGACGCACGCCCTCGCACATCGCGTGGATGTGCTCCGGCGTGGTGCCGCAGCAGCCGCCCACGACCTTCGCGCCGGCCTGCACGAGATGTCGCGCATAGCTCGCCATGTACTCGGGGCTCGCCATGTACATGCTGCGACCGCCGACGTCGCGCGGCATGCCGGCGTTTGGCTGCGCCGAGAGCTTCTTCCGCGTATGCGGCACCATCTTCTCGATCGCGTCGAGGATGATCTGCGGGCCCACCGAGCAATTGAGGCCGATCACGTCGGCCCCAAACCCGTCGAGTGCGCGCGCGACGTCTTCCGGCGTGGCGCCATACGGGGTGAGGCAATCGGCGCCGATCGTCATCTGCGCCACGACCGGCAGCGACGGATTCACTTCACGCGCGGCGGCAATCGCCTGCCCGATCTCGTGCAGGTCGCTGAACGTCTCGAGGATGAACAGGTCGGCGCCGCCTGCCGCGAGTCCTTCCATCTGTTCGCGGAACACCTCGCGCGCTTCCTCCGCCGACGTCGGACCATAGGGCTCGAGGCGCACGCCCAGCGGTCCCACGGCGCCGGCCACGAGCACGTCATGTCCGCCGGCCTGCTCGATCGCTTCGCGCGCGAGCTCGGCGGCGCGGCGGTTGAGCTCGCGCGTCTGCGCGCCGAGCCCGAACTGGCCCAGCTTGATGCGGTTCGCGCCGAAGCTGTTCGTCTCCAGGACCTCGGCGCCGGCCTTGACGTACGCGCGATGTACGTCGCGCACGAGATCGGGCGACCGGAGGTTCAGCTCATCGTAGCACTGATTGATGAACACGCCCCGCGAGTACAGCATCGTCCCCATCGCGCCGTCGAACAGCACGAGCGCCGTTGGGTCGAGCAGCCGGGACAGCGCGGGGGATGTCATGAGTGGCGAGGCGCGGGTCCTTCGCGCCGCTCAGGACGACCAGGAGCCGCGTTCATACTGCCGCGGCCTCGGCCGCCGGCTCGCCGGCCGTGCGAACCGCGTAGTACTTCGCCTGCGGGTGATGCACGAGGATCGCCGCCGTGCTCTGCTCGGGGATGAGCTGATATGCCGAGGTCAGCTCCATGCCGAGCGCCTCCTCGGCGGGGAGAATCTTGAACAGCTGCGCGTGATCCTCGAGGTCGGGACACGCGCCATATCCCCACGAATACCGTTTGCCGCGTCCGCCTGGAATACTGAGCTCGCGACGAATCCGGCGATGGAGCCACTCAGCCACCGCCTCGGCGGCCTCGACGGCGAGGCCGTGCGAGTAGAACGCCTCGCTGTATTCTCCCTTCGCCTGCAGCGCCTCGAACCGGCGCGTCGCCTCGTCACCAACAGTGACGACCTGGAATGCGACGACGTCGACGTCGCCGCTGGTGGACGAGCGGAAGTAGTCGGCGATGCAGAGACGCTCCCGTCCCTCCTGGCGAGGGAAGTGGAAGCGCGTCTTTTCCACCAGCGTCCCGTCCTTCGCGTACGGCTCGGGCTCGTAGATCACGATGTCGTTGCCGACGCTCTGGGTCGGGTAGTAGCCGTACACGGCGCGCGGCTTTACCCAGCCGTCGTTCAGCACCTCCGCACGCAGCCGGGCCAGCGTGGGCTGAAACTCCTCCTTGACCATCCGCTCGTACTCCGGCCCCGACCCGCGTCCGCCCCACTGGAGGCGAAACAGCTCGTCGAGGTCGAGCAGGTCGAGCACCTCGTCGAGCGGAATGTCATGCAGGACTTTCGGACCCCAGAAGGGCGCGACCGGAATGGCGTGATCGTGCGACACGTCGCTGCGCGCGCCGTCTTCGGTGCCGCTGCGGATGTCCTTGCCGACGCTCGTCTTCAGGAACACGTCCTTGCGCGCGTCGGCGATGAGCCTCTCGGTGACCTCGATGCGACGCTCGTCGCCGCCCTGCAGCGCGTCCATCGTCTCGAGACCCTCGAACGCGTCCTTGCAGTAGAAGACGCCCGACTCGTACGCCCGATCGCCGTCGACGAACATGGCGCGCCGCCCGAAGCGGCGGTTGATCGCCGCCCCACCGATGAGCACGGGGAGGTGGATGCCGCGCTTGTCGAGCTCCTGCACGCAGAGCGGCATCTGCTTGCTCGTGCTCACGAGCAGCGCCGACAACCCGATCGCGTCGGCGCCGACTTCGAGGGCCTTCTCGATGATCGTGTTCACCGGCACCTGCTTGCCGAGGTCGAACACGGTGTAGCCGTTGTTGCTGAGGATCGTGTTGACGAGCGACTTGCCGATGTCGTGCACATCGCCGTACACGGTCGCCAGCACCACCTTGCCCTTGGTGTAGCCCTCGGCCTTCTCCAGGAACTGCTCCAGGTGCTTCACCGCCTTCTTCATCACCTCGGCGCTCTGGAGCACGAAGGGAAGAATCAACTCGCCGGCGCCGAACTTGTCGCCGACTTCCTTCATGGCGGGCAGGAGCACCTCGTTCAGTACGCGCACCGGCTGCTCGCGCACCCCCGCGTCGTCCAGCGCGGCCTCGATCCCTTCTTTCTTCCGGTGCAGCACCATCCAGTGGACCTTCGCCTCGGGCGAGAGACCAGCTGTGGGATCTTCCTTTTCCTCCCGGGCATCCTTCTGGTCTTTCGTCGCGAACCCGTCGATGAAGCGCTGGAGCGCGTCGGGACGCCGGTTGAACACGAGATCGTCCGCCAGCGCCCGCTCCGCCGGGCTGATCTCCGCGTACGGCTTGATGTGCGCCGGGTTCACGATCGCCGCGTCGAGCCCGGCTTCCACACAGTGGTGCAGGAAGACCGAGTTGAGCACGTACCGCGCGTCGGGGTCGAGCCCGAAGCTCACGTTCGACACGCCGAGGATCGTGAACACCCCCGGCAGCTCGCGCTTGATCAGCCGGATGCCCTCGATCGTCTCGTGCGCGCTGTCGATCCATTCCGCGTCGCCGGTGGCGAGGGTGAAGGTGAGCGCGTCGTAGATCAGGTCTTCCGGCGCGAGGCCGTATTCCCCAACGACGATGTCGTAGATCGCCTTGGCCACCTCGAGCTTCCGCTCGCGGGTCTTCGCCATGCCGACGGGGTCGATCGTGAGCGCAACGAGGGCCGCGCCGTGCTTCTTGGCGATCGGCACGACGGAGTCGATGCGCTTGCGACCATTCTCCATGTTGATGGAGTTGATGATCGCACGGCCGGGGACGTGCTCCAGCGCCGCCTCGATCACCGGGGCCTCGGTGCTGTCGATCATGAGCGGGAGCTCGACGCTCATCGAGAGCAGCTTGACCAGCTTGGCCATCTGCTCCGCCTCGTCGCCTCGCTCGGTGACGGCGACGCAGATGTCGAGCACGTGGGCGCCGGAGTCCTGCTGCTCGCGCGCGACTTCGAGAATGCCCTCGTAGTCGTCGGCGAGGAGTAGACGCTTCACCTTTCGCGAGCCCTGCGCGTTCACCCGCTCGCCGACGAGCAATGGTGCGGGCTCCTGGCGCAGCGTGGTGGCGCGCATGGCCGACGACACCAGCGCCTCACGCGCATGCTCCGGCCGCCGTGCCGGCGCGGCGCTGTGCACGGCGCTCACGATGGCAGCGAGGTGCTCCGGCGTGGTGCCGC
>JBJMNM010000381.1:0-3650 GCA_045804305.1 Gemmatimonadaceae bacterium
CAATAATACACTAAAACAATCTCTTACGATCTCCATAACAACTACGTGGTCGACGTCGACAGCGATGGATCGACCGGCTTTCACCTGTCGGAGCGGCCAGTCCATCGGCCATATGTCAAGCGCTACGATGACGAGCCGGACGAGCATCCCACCGCATGGGCGCGGCGGTTCGACGTGTCGCGATGGGGATTTCTGGCCGCGTACCGGAACGGCGAGCGCGTGGGCGGCGCGGTGGTGGCACGCGATACCGACGCGGTGCGACTGCTCGATGGCCGTCGCGATCTCGCTCTGCTCTGGGACATTCGCGTCGCCACGCATGCGCGAGGACACGGCATCGGCGCCGCGCTCTTCCGCGCAGCCGAGGAGTGGTCGATCCCCCACGGCAGTTCCACCCTCGCGGTGGAGACGCAGAACGTCAACGTGCCGGCCTGCCGCTTCTACGCGGCGCAGGGGTGCACCCTCGGCGCGATCAACCGGTTCGCGTATCCCGCGCTGCCGAATGAGGTGCAGCTTCTCTGGTACAAGCGCCTCGTGCGCTGACGCCGCAGCGCCGTCATCCTCGGTCCGGTTATAGGATACCCCAGAGGTCCCGCGACACGTCCACGTCGAACGTCCACCGGCCATTGCGCAGGCCGCGCGCGACCTGGAACCGTAACAGCTCGAAGAACGGCTGGAGCGCGATGCCGGCGGATGGATACACGCCCGTGGGGTGAGCGAGGTCGGTGGAGAGCGCGGGTCGCGCGAAGGTGGCCTGCACGAACGGCGCGAGCGTCGCCTCGCCGGGCACCTTGCCGAAGCGCCCGAGCGAGATGGACGGCGCGGGAATGGGAGTACGCCATTCGAGCCGACCGGTGGCGCCGACGACGGCGGCCAGCTCGTGAAACGCGTAGCCCGGTGCGCTCACTGGTCCGCCGAAGTAGAGCCATTCCTGGGCGGGAATAGCGCCGCCGCCGTTGGCACCGACCGCTCCGCCCGATAGCTGAAGGGAGAGTCGGTCCCGGCCGAAGGGCCGCATCGCGACCACCGAGACGAAGGCGCGACCCACTGTCGTCGGCGTCATCGGTGGGCCGTCGTCGTCGCCTGTCAGGCGGCTCACGCGTAGCTCGCTCGTGGCGCGCACCTCTGAGCCAAAGAGCGAGAGCGCAGTCGGACGCTCGACCACGAGCGACGAGCGCACGGACCGCAGCGCCGTGGCCGCGATGAGTCGTGGAAAAGCGCCGGACGCCGGAGTGGCGTGGATGGTGAGGGCGTGCTGGCGTTCGCGCGTCACGTCGAGGCGCAGACGCAGCCCTCCGGCAACGTCGCGCGCGTCGAGGCCGATTCCTAACCCCTCGGTCCAGTACGGATCGGTGGCGTCCGCGCCGAACTCCTGGGCGGCAAGGGAGTTCACGACGCCCGAACGCTCCTGCACGTCGCCGGCGTCGCGGTAGTCGCGTTCGCCGAAGAGACGAAGACCAAATCTGGGCGACTGCCACTCGAGCGTCGCCGCGCCCTTGCCGACGTGGTCGTCCACACCGTAGCGGCCGCGAAGCTGCAGTCCGATGCCGCCGCCGAAGCGCGACGCCAGACCGCCGCCGAACGCGAGCCCCTCGACCCGATCGTACCGAACGAAATCGGAGGCACTCGCGGCGGAGAGCATCAGCGTCTGCGGGCGCTGAAGCGCCTGCGCCCGGACGAGCGCGCGCGCCTCCGCCTGAACCTGCCGGATGTCATCGTCGGTGACGGCGCGCACGTCGGACGGCAGCGAGTCGAGCACCCGGCCACCGAAGTGGAAGGTATCCTGCGCGGCCTTGGGCGCGAGCACGATCTCCGGGCCGGCGAAGAAGGCGCGATCGAGACCGGTGTTCACCTCGTAGTCGCCGATCTCCCAGCGACCACGGATGATCCCTCGGACCGGATAGTCGAGCCAGGTGCCGCCGCGCCGGATCTCGATCTCCTGTCGCCGCGGCAGCCAGAAGCGGCCTCCGATCAACCCGTTCTCGACGATGACGAACAAATCCTCGAGCGCGGGATCACGGAAAGCGGCGCGCGTGAAGTTCAGCGCCATGCGCACGACCTGGGCGTCGTCGCGGTCGATGTACACCGCGCCGATCACGCGAGGCTGCCGGTCGTCCTTCGGCCGGACCTTCACCTGATACAGGATGATGGTCCGTCCAGGCAGATTGAGCGGCAGCGAATCCGCGATCGCGAAGTCATACGCCGAAAGACCCTGTGCCGAGAGCGGGTGCGGGACGTCCACCACTTCGTCGCCGTCGCCCAACCGGATGATGGCGGGAAAGTTGTTCTGGACGATGCCGAGATGGTCGCGGTGGTACGCGATGTCCGTGGGGAGGAGCAGCGTGTCGCGACGGCCGAGGATCCGCTGCTTGCTCAGGTTGGGCGCGAGCCAATAGACTTCGTTCACCAGCTCGTCGGCTTTCACGATCTTGGGCGGCTCGGCGAGTCCCTCGCCCACCTGGGCGAGGAAGGTCACGTAGCCGTGCGCGACGGCCTTGAAGTCCTTGAGGCCCGTGTCGGCGAGCTGCTGCGCGCGGCGCGCCGTCGCGCGTTGCACCAGCTCCCGCGATCGCGGGTCGTTCCAGCTCTGGGCGCGCGCGGCCTGCGGCAGGAGCGCCACCAATGAGCCGGCGGTCCACGCCGTGGCGAGCAGACGAAGCATGACGAAAGTTCGCCGGCGGTCACACGCTGGACAAGCGCGTGCCAGCACTCCCCTGATCTCACGATGAGCTTCGCCCACTTTCACTCGCGCGCTCGCGCCCACCACCTGGTGCCGGTGTGGCGTGAGATCCTGCTGGACACGGACACGCCCGTGACCGCCTTCGCCAAGCTCCGCGCGGATGGGGGCCCATTTGCGTTCCTGCTCGAGAGCGCGCCGGCGGGGAGCGAGACGTGGTCGCGCTACACCTTCCTCGGCAGCGCGCCGCGCGCGGCCTGGCGGCTTCGCGAGGGCGTGGTGGAGGACTGGACACCGGCGCTCGGCTGGCATGGCGCGCGCACGCCGGCGAATCCGCTCGACGATCTTGACGCGCTGGTGCGCGCCCATCCTCCGGTGGACGTGCCGGAGCTTGGCGCGTTCTGGAGCGGCGCGGTCGGATTCTTCAGCTACGACACGGCGCGGCTCATCGAGCGGCTGCCGTCTCCGCCACCGCGCGGCGACGCCGCCCCCGACGCGCTCTTCGTGTTCACCGATGCGCTCGTCATCATCGACAACCTTCGCGCGCAGGCGCGCGTCGTGGTGGGCGCGCCCCTGGACGACGACACGAGCGACGCGGCGCTCAATGCCGCGTATCATCGTGCCACTGAGACCATCGAGCGCACGATCGACGCACTGCGTGCGCCGATCTCGCTGCCCTCGCTCGACCTCCGCGCGGATGCGCCGGCCGCCGTCGGCACGTCGTCGTACGCCCGCGACCGCTTCGTGGCCGACGTGGAGAAGATCAAGGAGTACATTGCCGCCGGCGATGCGTTCCAGGTGCTGCTCGCGCGGCGGATCCGCGTACCGCTCGATTTTCCGTCCGACGCACTGTACCGGGCGCTGCGCGCACTCAATCCCTCGCCGTACATGTACCACCTCGTGCTCGACGGGCTCGAGCTGGTGGGCAGCTCACCGGAGCTCCTGGTGCGAGTGAGCGGCGGCCAGGTGACCGTGC
>JBJMNM010000382.1:0-4910 GCA_045804305.1 Gemmatimonadaceae bacterium
CGCACAACGTAGATCGTCGAACGGCTGTCCAATCGGCGATCGTTCGTCGCCCTTCCCGACCGCACCCACTCGACCATGCCCGTCACGACACGTCTCGCCGCGGCGATGCTCGCCGCGATGTTCGGTGCCGCACCCGCCATCCTCGCGCAGAGCGCGCCGCCAGTTCAACCGCCGCCGGATTCCATCGGGCGCGAGGCCGTCGCGACGGTGCAGGATGGCGATGCCGCACGCCGAGGCAGATGGCTCGCGCGCGTGCTCTCGGCCAGCGCGCGCAAATCCGACAGCGCGTCGTCGGACCAGCTTCTCGCTCGCCTCCATGAGACCGGCGCGCCCTTCCAGTTCGTGGGATTCAACCAGTTCGGCCGCCATCGCTTCGTGAAGCTGGCCAGCCCGCGCACCGGGCGCGTCGTCACGCTGGACCTCGCGACCGACCGTGCGGAGCCGGACAGGCTCGCACCGCTGGATGTCCTGGAGTCGCACGCCGCGGTAAAGGACAGCATCGCCTGGCCGACGACTCGTCCACGCAGTGAGGCCGCGGCCATGACGGTCGTCTTGCAGAATCTCGCGAGGCTCGAGCGTGGTGGTGCTCTCAGCGGCGCGGTGTACGTAGCGCGTGGCGACTCCGTGCTCCTGTCGCGCGGCTACGGTCTGGCGAATCGTGAGGACAGCGCGGCCAACACATCTCGCACCCGCTTCGCCCTCGCGTCGATGGGAAAGATGTTCACCGCGACCTCCATCCTGCAGCTCGTGGACGCGGGAAAGCTGCGACTGGACGACACACTCGGCCGCGTGCTGCCCGCGTATCCCAATCGGGAGCGTGCCGAGCGCATCACCATCCGTCAGCTCCTCGAGCATAGCGCGGGACTCGGGGATCTCTGGAGCACGCCCAAGCGTCCGGTCGACGGGCTGACCGGGCAGCTGGCGGTTGCGGGTGCGGTGGCGCACGCGCCGCTCCTGTTCGAGCCGGGGACGCGATGGTCGTACAGCAACGAAGGGTACGTCGTGCTGGCGGCAGTCGTGGAACAGCTGAGCGGCGAGCGATTCCAGGATTACGTGGCGCGCCACGTCCTGGTGCCGGCCGGTATGACCGAGACGGTGTTGGCCGGCGGCCCCGACGACTTCGTTCCCTTCCGCGCCGTGGGCTATCGTCCGCGCGCCGACGATCCACTCGGTGCGCTGGCGCCGCGGGCGAACTGGTCGTTCATTGGCCCGGGCGCGAGCGGCGCAGGTGGAGGATACAGCAGCGTCGGCGACATCGCGCGGTTCGCGCGCGCACTGCGCACCGGTCGGCTGATCAGCGACAGTCTGCGTACGGCGATGTGGACCGGCCGCTGGGACATCCCAGGCTATGCCGGGCAGAAGTACGGCTTCGCCTCGTTCGTCCAACCCCTCGGCGCTCGCCTCGCGGTCGGACACGGCGGTGGCGGCACGGGCTCGGGGATGGACAACGGGTTCAAGCAGTTCACCGACGGGAGCTACGTGGTCGTGGTGCTGGCGAACATGGAGCCGCCCACCGGCGGCGTGCTTGCCGACGCGATCATCGCCTTCCTCGGTGCGCCGGTGGAGTCGCCGGCGACCTCCTCACTCCATCGCTGACGAGATCACGTTCGTGCGCAAGATTTCCTCCGTGCTTCTGGGGAGCGTCGCAATGGTGTTCCCTTCCTTCGTCTCCGCGCAGCCGTCCGCTGCGGCACCCGCATCACCGAAACCCGTCGCCGAGCTGACACTCGTTCCACAGCGTACGCGGTGGGCGCTCGACGTGCATATCGGTGGGCAGCCGTTCCACTTCGGGCTCGACATCGGCGGCGGCATCACCGTCATTTCGCCCCGCGTGACTGCTGCCGCCGGATGCACACCATGGGGTCGCGTCACCGGTTACCAGATGATGGGGCACCGGCTCGATGCGGCGCGCTGCGACAGCGTGGCCGTCGACGTCGCCGGCCTTCGGCTCAGGCCGGCGGTGGCGGCGGTGATCCCGACTGAGACTCTGGAACCGGGAGACCGCAATCTCGATGGATCATTGGCGCTGGACGCATTCGATGGACGCGCGCTGACCTTCGATCTGGCCGGTGGTCACGTGATCGTCGAGTCGCCGGCCAGCCTCGCTCGGCGCGTGCGCGGGATGACGCCGCTGCGCGTCCGCATCGCGCGCGAGGCCAGCGGGCGCGCGGTCGTCGTGCTCGCCGCCGCGCCGACGACGACGGGCACGGTCTGGATGGAGCTCGACTCGGGTAACGGCGGCACGGTGCTCGTGTCGAAGCCGTACGCTGCGCTGCTCGGGCTCGACTCGACCGCGGCCGGCCCGCAGCACGCCGAGTTCGCTCTGCTGCCGGGCGTGCGCGTGAAGACCGATCGCGCCTTCACGCCCGACATGATCATCGACGGGAACCTGGGCATGCCCTTCCTGCGGCGATGGCTGATCACGATCGATCTGGCATCGGGCCGGGCATGGATCGCACCGGGAATCGGCCCCGCGGCCATGGCGCCCGAGCCCGCACTGCCGCCGAAGCGATAGGGAACGCGCGACTCGCGTGCGGTGCGCGCCCGAGCGGCCGCCCGAGGTTGACTCCCGAGGCGCGGCGGCTATAATTCTCATACTGACGCGGGGTGGAGCAGCCTGGTAGCTCGTCGGGCTCATAACCCGAAGGTCGCGGGTTCAAATCCCGCCCCCGCTATACACGATCGGTCGGTCCTTCGGGGCCGGCCGATTTTGTTTTGCGCATCGTCCGTTGCGCTGGTCGCAAGGGCAACAGCTTTTAAACTGCTCCACCATCCACGCGGATCGCTCCGAAGGCATCCAAGTCTCCCAATGGCCCTCCAGGCTGCCTGCGGTGGGGAGGCATCGCTCCTTTACTCGTCGAGCTCCATGGAGGGCTGAGCCATTCCTTTTTTTCGTTGCAGGGCCGACGTGGGTGCTCCAGGCGGCGCGTTGTCACTGGTCCGGCAGCTCCAAAGAACGAATCGTCCTTCCACCAGCGCGTAAGAGTAAAGGATGGATGCCCGCGTGGTCGCGATGTCTGGCGGGCCATTGGGAGGAGTGCCGGCGCTCGGAGTGATCCGCGCGGATGTTGGAGCAGTTCAAAAGCCGTTGCCCTTGCGACCGGCGCAACGGAGCTACTGGCCGGGCCCGCCAACGCGGAACGGTCGCAGGTGCAAGCCCGTTTAATGCTCAGGCGAATGATCGCTCTCGCAGACCGGTCCTGTTGACTGGAGTGGCCAATGACCGACGACGTCGACGACATCCCCACACCGCACGAGGAGGAAGATCTCGCGCGGGATCCCCGCGCCCGCGGCGCGCCCGACCCGCGGCATGGCGCAGTCTACGGGGAGCATTCCACCGAGCAGATGAACTCGTGGGAGACGGGCAAGCTCGACGTCGCCGGCGAGGAGCGCATCGAGGGCGAGCAGGTCGCCAGGAAGGGCGAGGCTCCGGCGAGCCGTCATGACGAGGCCGGGCACGGCGTCGACGTCCAGGCCGTAGCGCCCGAAGAGTTGGGGCCGGAGCACGGCACGATTGGAAAGCGGGCGAAGTACGCCGCCGGCGTGCCGGCGGTCATCGAAGCGATGAAGTACGCGCTCGACAACATGGGCCCGGTGAAGGGCGCTCGGCTGCTGCTCCAGCTCAACCAGACCGACGGCTACGATTGCCCCGGCTGCGCATGGCCCGATCCCCCCGCCGGCGAGCGCTCGCACGCCGAGTTCTGCGAGAATGGCGCGAAGGCAGCGAGCGAAGAGAACACGCGAAAGCGCATCGAGCCGGAGTTCTTCCGGCAGCACAGCGTGGCCGAGCTGTCGCAGCGCAGCGACTACTGGCTCGCGCAGCAGGGCCGCATCACGCATCCCATGGTCCTGCGCTCGGGCGCGACGCACTACGAGCCCATTTCGTGGGACGACGCCTTCGATCTCATCGCGCGCAAGCTCAACGCGCTCGACCATCCCGACGAGGCGGCGTTCTACACCTCCGGACGCACGGCGAACGAGACCGCCTTCCTGTATCAGCTCTTCGTGCGGCAGTTCGGGACGAACAACCTTCCCGACTGCTCCAACATGTGTCACGAGTCCAGTGGCACAGCCCTCACCGACTCCATCGGCATCGGCAAAGGCACGGCGACGCTCGACGACGTGCACGACGCCGGCGTCCTGATCGACCTGGGACACAATCCGGGCACCTGCCACCCGCGCATGCTCAGCGCGCTCCAGGTCACCAAGCGCAACGGCGGAAAGATCATCGCCATCAATCCGCTTCCCGAGACGGGGCTGATGCGCTTCCAGCATCCGCAGCAGGTGCTCCAGGTGCTGACCGGTCGCAGCACGCAGCTCGCCGATCTGTACCTCCCCGTTCGCATCAACGGCGACGTCGCCATTCTCCAGGGGATCATGAAGGAGATGCTGACGGCCGAGGATCTTCGGCCCGGCACCGTGTTCGATCACGCCTTCATCCGCCAGCACACGCTCGGGTTCGAGCCGTACATCCAGCATCTGCGCAACGCCGACTGGAACGTCATCGTCGAGGAGAGCGGGACCTCGCGCGAGCAGATCGCCGAAGCGGCGCGCATGGTGATGAGCACCGACCGGCTGGTCGTCGCGTGGGCGATGGGGCTGACGCAGCACAGGAACGCCGTGAGCTCGATCCAGGAGTGCATGAATCTCCTGCTGCTCAAGGGCGCGATCGGACGAAAGGGAGCCGGTGCGTTGCCGGTGCGCGGGCACAGCAACGTGCAGGGCGACCGGACCATGGGCGTCTGGGAGCGCGCCAGGCCCGAGTTCCTCGACCGACTTGGCAAGGAGTTCAACTTCTCGCCGCCACAGAAGAACGGGTACGACACGGTGGAGACGTTGCGCGCCATGCACGCCGGCAAAGTGAAAGTCTTCTTCGCCATGGGCGGCAACTTTCTCTCGGCCACACCCGA
>JBJMNM010000383.1:0-3470 GCA_045804305.1 Gemmatimonadaceae bacterium
GATGGAGGACCTTGAGGCCAATCGCCGAGCGGCGCTCGAGACAGGCGTGGCTGTTCCTCGGCGTGCTGTCGCTGATCGAGCTGTGCGCTCTGGGATTCAAGCGCGAGCACTCCGCCATGGGCCTGCCACGGCAGGATGTGGCGGCGGCCGTAGTGTGGCTGCTGTGTGCGGCGCTCGCCCTCCTCACGGTCTTCGCGCGCAGGAGTACATCTGTCCCCGGACCACGGCACATGGTTGGACTTGCCTATGTCGGCGGCTACTTGCTGCTCGGTGCTGCAGGAATTGCCGCCTCAGCGAGATCGCATTTGCGGCAGGAGCGCGGCCCGCGAGCGGAATCCCTTAACGCGATCAGTCAGTGGATCGGTGACCATGCATCGAATTCAGCCGTGATCATGGCACAGCCGTTCGCCAGCTTGGAGCTGGCCACTTCTCGACACGTAGTCCCGTTTCCGATTACCTCGAATCCGTTCGTTCTGCGAGACGCGGTCGCACGACAGCGGCCCGGGCTGCTGGTGGTGCTCGACACCGAATCTCCGGCCTACTTCACACCCACGGAGGCGACGCGACGCGCAATTCTCGACAGCGTGTTGGGCAGACCGCTCGAGGTGAGGGTGCGCGTATCGAGGGGCACCATCTACGGACTTCCCGACTCCGTTACTCGCTCGCCGCGGTGAGGGGACTTTTCACCCCGCCTGCCTGACCCACCTCGCCAGCTCGGCGAAGCTCGGCTTTTTCCCGTACATCAACAGTCCGACGCGGTAGATCCGTGCCGACACCCAGATCGCCGCGAGGCAGGCGAGCGCCACGCCGGCAAGCGACAGCGCCACCTCGTACCACGGCACCTGGATCAAGGTCATGCGCAGCGGCATGAGGATCGGCGCGGAGAAGGGGAGCAGCGACATCGTGCGCGCGAGCGCGCTGCCGGGATTCGTCATGATCGGCGTCATGAAGATCACCGAGGAGATGAGCAGGAGCATGACCGGCATCGAGGCCTGCTGCACGTCCTCCTGACTGCTCACCATCGCGCCGATGGCCGCGAAGAGAGACGCGTAGAAGATGAATCCGAGCACGAAGAAGCAGAGGAGTGCGGCGAGCGTGGGCATGGACATGGACGGCAGCGCGCTCGCCAGGGCGCTGGCGCCTCCGGCGCTACCCGCCGCGGCGACGGCACCGGCGCCCAGCTTCTGTTCGAGCAACGGCGCGCCGTAGACCATGAGCGCGATCGACAGCGCGACCCATGAGAGCACCTGGGTGACCGCGACGAGGCCGATCCCGAGAATTTTTCCCGCGAGCAGAGTGTTGGTGGGCACGCTCGAGACGACGACCTCGGCAACGCGCGTCGTCTTTTCCTCCATCACGCCGCGCAGCACGGTCTGGCCGTACAGCACGATCATCATGTAGAGGAGCAGGGCGATCACGTAGCCGAACAGCGCGGTGCCGAGCCCGCTCCCTTTCTCCTTGCCGTGGTCGCCGATCTTCTCGGTTCGGACCTCCAGACGGGCGCCGGTCAACGCGGCCACGCGCTTGGCGTCGATGCCCTCGGATTGCAGCCGCTGCGCCAGCACCTGCTGCCGAACGATGCTCGAGATCTGCTCCACGTCACCGAGCGATCCGGCGTTTCGGCCGGCGTAGCGCGCCGACCTGCCAGCCACCGTGCTGGAGTCGAGCACGAGGTAGCCGCGCGTCTCCTTGCCCTGCACCGCGAGCGCGGCGCGATCCTCCTCGCGCGGCACCGAGGCGGCGTCTACCGAGCGGACGCCGGGCGCGGGAGAGAGCGGGAAGCGCTCCCGCAGCGCCGCGGCCACGCGCTCGCCCATCCCCGAGCCAGTCGCATCGATGATCGTGACGTTCGCCAGATCGGTGGAGGCTTTCGTCTTGGACGAGATGAGAATGGGGACGACCGTGATCATGGCGAAGAAGACGGGCCCCAGCAGGGTGCCGACGAGGAACCACCTGGAGCGAACGCGCTCGAGGTATTCCCGCTTGAAGACGACGAGGAGCTTATCCATGACCTTGCATTCCCTCCTCCACACCGGTGGCGCCCACCTTTTCCAGGAAGATCTGATGCAGCGACGGCTGGACCAGCTCGAAGCGCGAGATCGGTGCGCCGGTCTCCATGACGCGGCGCAGCAGCTGCTGCGGGTCGGCGCCCGGCGCGAGGTTGATCTCGTAGAAGCGGTTCTGATCGTCCACGCGCGACACGAGCGTGGGGTCGGCGAGAATCCGGCTGATCAGGGAGCGCGCTTCTCCCCCGACGGCAAGGGCGATCACCTTGCCGCCGTGCGCCGCCTTCACGTCGCTCACGGTGCCGTCGAGCACCTTGTCTCCACGCGCGATGATGCACACCGCGTCACAGAGCCGCTCGGCGTTGTCCATCAGATGTGTGCTGAAGATGACCGTCTTGCCGCGCGCCTTGAGCTCCACGACGGTGTCCTTCAGCGCCTGCGCATTGATCGGGTCGAGCCCGGAGAAGGGCTCGTCGAGAATCACCAGATCGGGATCGTGCAGCAGCGTACCGATGAACTGGACCTTCTGCTGCATGCCGCGCGACAGCTCGTCGATCTTCGAGAGCCCCCAATCCTTCTCGGCTGTCTTGAGCTGGAGGCGCTCCATCCACTCCCCGATGCGCTGCTCGGCGGCCTTGGCGGGCACGCCTTTCAGCTCGGCGAGGAATTTCAGGACGCGCCGCACCTGCATCTTCTTGTACAGGCCGCGCTCCTCGGGGAGATAGCCGATGCGGTCGGTGGTCCCGTTGCTCAGATGCGGCTGTCCGAACAGAGAGATCGTGCCGCTGTCGGGCGCGATGATGTTCAGGATCATGCGAATGGTCGTCGTCTTGCCGGCGCCGTTCGGGCCGAGGAGCCCGTACACGGTGCCGCGCGGGACCTGGAGCGAGAGGTCGCGCACGGCGACATGCTCGGAGTAGCGCTTGACGACGTTGCGGATGTCGATCGCGATTTCGGACATTGGGAGAGGTGGGGACCGTGCAATATACGACCAGAGTCGGTCGATGACTCAATCCTGGATCTGAACGACTCCGTACAGAGTACGGAGTTGTGCGGAATCGAGGAGGCGCAACCCCAGTTGTCTGTAACCGGTCAATCAGCAATCCAGGATTGCAGTCGAGTTGATCCTGCACGAAATTCTGCTCGTGACCGCTCCCCGCCACCACGCGCAACAGTCGCGCACCGTGCATCGTCTCGCGACTACCGGAGTGATGCTCGGCTCGGCGGCGCTCCTCGCGCTGCTGATCCTGCCAGTCGGCGTGCTGCTCCTGCGCGGTGGAGCGCAGGGAGTACGCGCGCTCGGCGTGGATGCCGAGCTACGCAGCGCGCTCGCGCTCACGGCGCTCACGGCGACCGCGGCAACTCTGGCGACGGTCGTCCTCGGCACTCCACTCGCGTATCTGCTCGCACGCAGCCGGATGCCGGCGGCCACGCTGGTGAGTGCGCTGCTCGACCTGCCGCTGC
>JBJMNM010000384.1:0-8440 GCA_045804305.1 Gemmatimonadaceae bacterium
CTCGCACCGCTCTCCGCTGTTCGTGATCTCACCGTATTCGCGGGCCGGCGCGGTGCACCGTTTCACGAACACGACGGACGTGCTCCGCACGATCGAGGAAATACTGGGGCTGGATGCCCTTTCGCAGTTCGACCACTACGGCCGTCCGCTGCGTGAGATCTGGAGCGACACGCCCGACCTGCGTGCATGGACCGCGCTCGTGCCCGGCGCGCGTCTGGATGAGAAGAATCCGGCGGGCACCCGGGGCGCTCGACAGTCGTCGGAGCTCGACTTGCGGATCGAGGACGTGGCCGACGAGAGCGCGTTCAACCGGATTCTCTGGGAGGCGGTCAAGCCGGGCGTCCCGTACCCGGGCGTTCGGCGCGGCGCGGCGCTCGAGGCGGTAAGACGCTGACATCGAGAACATCAAAAGATCTGATGAAAAAATCGAAGGGCACACCAACTCGTTGGTGTGCCCTTTCGGTCAGGCGGAGCAGCCTCGGCTAGTTCTTGTGCCGGAAGGTGATGCGTCCCCTGGTGAGGTCGTACGGTGAGACCTCGATGGTGACGCGGTCGCCCGCGAGGACGCGAATGCGGAAGCGGCGCATGTTGCCGCCGAGCGTCGCAAGCACGTTATGGCCGTTGGTCAACTGCACCCGAAAGGTGGCATTCGGGAGCACTTCCGTGACCGAGCCTTCCAGCTGAATCGCGTCTTCTTTCGCCATCCGTGACTTGCGCGGGCCCGAGGGGCTAGCGCGAGCGCTCGGTGCGACTGCGGCGGCGCGCCGCTGCGGCCTTGAGCTGACGGGCCTCGCTCGGCTTCACGTAATAGCGCTTCTTGCGGAGATCCTTGAGGATCCCGGCCTTGGCGATCTTACGCTTGAATGCCTTGAGCGCCCAATCCAGCCGGTCGCTTTCCTCGAGATGAATCTCGACCATCAGTACTCCCTTCCTTGGTGATGCCCGCGCGTGGTGCGCGGAACGATGCTGCCCCCGAAGACGCGGGGAGACCCGTGCACGCAAAGACTCTCGCAATCGCGGGAGCGGCGCGCGGGTGATGCAGCCCCGAATATTAGCCCCTGGGGGGTGGGGCTGTCAATTGAACGGGTGAGACGGTGAGACGGTGAGACGGGAGATCAACGACGAAGGGCACACCGACATGGTTTCCGGTGTGCCCTTCGCGGTTTCCGTCGGACCGTCCGACGTCCCACCGCTCTTACGGGACCTTCTTCTTCTGGACGTCGACGTTGTTGCCGATCACGCCGCCGAGGATCGCGCCCGCGGCGCCGCCGATGATGGCGCCCTTCACACCGCCCTTCGCGACCACGCCGCCAATGACGGCGCCGGCGCCAGCGCCGATGGCGGCGTCACGCTTGGTGTTCTTGTGGACCTCCTCGCGCGGCGCGGGGGCCGGCGCGGACGCCGTGCTGCCGCTGCTCGAGGAGCCGCCGGACGAGGACCGCCGCGTCGTCGTGGTGCGGCGTGTGGTCGTCGTCGCGGTCTTGCGCGGCGCCGGAGCTGGTGCCGGCGCAACCGTGGCCGGTGCACCAGCCGCCGCTGCGGTATTGGCCCGCTCCGCCGCCGTGATCGAGTCCAGCGGCGCACCGGTGCGCGCCTGAGCCGCCAGACCAAGGTCCGTGTTCAACGAGGGATCTACCGGCTTGTCCTTGCTGCACGCCGCCATGGCGAGAAGCGCGGGGGCAACGACCAACGACTTGAGAATGGAACGCATGGAACCTCCAGGGACGATCGGCCGCGGCCGGTCAGGGTGAGACTTTAATGATAGGGCAGAGTATGTGCCAAACCCGGCGTTTTCAGCAGCACACTCTACAATGCCCAGACGCCTGCCTGGTCGCACCACAACATTGCTTCGGATTCTGTTCGGCCCGTGGCTAGCGGACCCATGAGTCGTCATGAATGTTGAAGGGAGCGGACTGATCCGCTTCCGCAGGAGTTCTCACTCGAGCCGTCGAACAGATGCGCATCTTCTCCCGGCGCCAACGCGCCTCCGCCGCCGCCGTTGCTGCGGCCGCCCCCTCGAAGGGGTCGTCGAAAGGGTACTCCCTTCTGGATTCCCAACTCGTGCTCTCCGGAGACCTCGAGACCAGCGGATCACTGCGGATCGACGGCAAGATGGAGGGCTCGGTGCTCCGGGCCGACACAGTGGTGCTGGGCGTCGGCGCGACGATGTCGGGCGACATCCATGCGCGCGAAGTCGTGATCGGCGGCACCCTCACCGGCAGCGTACACGGCTCTGAACGGGTGGAGCTCCAGGCGACCGCGGTCGTAACGGGCGACGTCCACACTGGCAGCGTGCTCATCCAGGAAGGCGGCGTGGTGAATGGCCGCGTGCTCATGGGTCCGTCGGCGCCCACGATCGTAGGTCGGCCGATGGCGCACGAGCCGGCAGAACCGGGGCGGAGATAGTCGATGAGCGCCGCCAAGCCGACGCCGCGGTACGTCGAGCGAATCCGTCCGCACATCGGACTGGTTGGCCCAACGACGGAAGCTCAGGTCATCCCGATCCGCCGGGTGACCCCTGCCTACGTGCCCACGATCGCCCCACCAGCGGCGACGCCGGCCCCGCAAACTCGGCGCAAAACGGCGCGTGTCGTACCGGTTTCCCGCCGGCCGTGGAAGCTCCTCATCATTCCGGCGACACCGGGCAGCGCCACCAAGACCCTCAATGTGGCGCGGTGGCAGGCGCGATTCGTCGTCGTCGCGCTCATCGTGCTGTCACTGCTGTCGGCGGGGGCCGTCACCGCAATCGTGGTGGCCGTGCAGAATCCCGAGCTCCTCGACGCACCCGCCGAAGCGGCGCAGCTGCGCACGCGGGTCGCCGAGTTGGAAGACTCGCTGCAGACCGTGGGCGACGATCTCGAGGAGTCGCAGATCGCGCAGGATTCGCTGACGGAGATTGCGACCAAGGTGATGCGCTCATCGGGCGCCGAACGCGCCAAGCGGATCGAGCGGCTTCGCGAGCGCAAGACGGCGCACGCCCGCGCCCTGCCGGCCGACGCGCTCGGAAGCGACGACGAAGGCGAGCCGGTCGCGGTGTCCGAGCGCAGCGTGGAAGGGCTCCCGGTGGTCGGGCGCATCGCGAGCGGATTCTCGCGCTCCAGACGGCATCCGATCCTCCACATTCGCCGCCCGCATCTCGGGGTGGACGTGGCTGCACCGACCGGGACCCCGGTGAGCGCACCCGCGGCGGGCCGAGTGAGGTTCGTGGGACGCAAATTCGGATTTGGCTTGGTGGTCGAGATCCAGCACGAGAACCGCATCGTGACGCGCTATGCGCACCTGAAAAAGGCGATGGTGGCGGTGGGCGATCAGGTGGCGCACGGCGCCCTCATCGCCACGGTCGGGCGGAGCGGCATCACGACCGGACCGCATCTGCACTATGAAGTGCTGGTACGCGGCCGTCAGGTGGATCCGCTGCGATTCCGCATCCCGCAGTCGAGCGAGGAAGCAACGGCGTCCGCAATGCAATCGGCCGTTGGCCTGGCCGGCGGCGCCGTGGCCGCGCCGCCCGTGCTGTCGCACGAGACGGTTGGGCCCATGCAGATGGCGCCAGCGCCTCGCTGAGCAGCGGCGGCCGGGGCCGCCCGCCGGTACGGCTCGTGCACTTCGTCAGGGCGACGCGCACCCCTCGGAGTGTCTCATGAGCAAATTGCTGCGCGGCCTCGCCGCGGGGTATGGAGCGAAGAAGATGGGCGGCGGCTGTTTCAGCACCGTCCTGATCTTTCTCATCCTGTGGTGGCTGCTGGGCCACTTCGGGGTCTTCCGTTAAGAGCATTCGTGGACGGTAGGCAGACCTCGGGCGAACGCCGAACGACGGGCGATCGCCGAGAGGGCGGCGAAGCGAACGACCGCCGGGGCGCGAAGCGCGCCACACCCCCCATCATGAACGTCCTGCGCATGCTCGGCGCCATCGTCGTGCTGGTGCTGGTGATCGTGTTCGCGGTGCGCTACACGCGTCCGGTGTACGCGACGCGCGGCACGCTCGGCGAAGAGCTGCGCAAGCGAGCGCCCGACGTCGCGTCGGTGGTCGCACCAGGCGACAGCTCGGACGTGGACCAGCTGATGGCCACTCCGAAGTTCCAGCAGGAGAAGCGGAACTTCTTCGAGGACGTGATGCGCCTGAAGCAGGTGGACTCGGCGCGTGCGGATTCGATCGCGCAGTACGCGGTGCGCGAGGCGTACGTGCGCGGCATCTCGCCGGCGATCATCTTCGGCGTGATGCTCACGGAGAACTCGCGATTCGTCTCCAAGGCGCAGTCGAACGTGGGCGCGGTGGGGTTGATGCAGGTGTACCCCAAGGTCTGGCTCACGAAGGAGATGACCGCGCTCTTCGGACGGGATCTCGCCACGGACTCCACGAACGTGAAGTACGGCGTGTTCATCCTGAGCCACTACTTCAATCCCAAGACGAAGGCCGGCACCACCACGGCACGCGATTGGGCAACGGCGCTACTGCGCTACAACGGATGCGTGAAGGGTACGAACACGCCGCGGTGCCACACCTACCCGAGCAAGGTGAAAAGCTTCGTGGAGGGACAGGCGACGTCGATCTGCAACGGGCGCGGCTTCTACGATTGTATCGCGAAACCGTTCATCGAGGGACTCTTCGGCCATCCGGAGAACCCGGCGACGGCGCCGCCGCCCGGGTCCGCGGGGCAGTCAGGACAGACGCCGCCCCCCGCACCAGTCCCGGCCGCCACGCCTTGATCGGGCGCGTTGCTCAGGCCTCGCGCAGGACCTTCAGTCCACGAGCAAGGTCGGCCCGACGTCCGATGCCCAATCGGGCGTCGATCTCGCGCTCGTGTTCGGCGAGCAGGGTGCTGGCGCGCTCATAGGCTGCTCGGCCGGCCGGCGTGACGGTCGCGCGCACGGTCCGCCGATCACCGAGGTCGCTCTCGCGCATCACGTATCCATCGGACTCCAGCCGATCGACGAGCTGCGTCACGTTCGACTTTCCGCAACACTGCCGCTCGGCCAACGCGGAGAGCGTCAGGGGTTCGGCAGCGAGAATCAGGTGACGGAGTGCCCCCAGCTTGGCGAGCGACAGGCCGACCTCGGCCAGCGCGCCCTCCGCCCGGGCCTCCACGGCGCGCGCGGCGTCGAGGAGGAGCAGCGTGAGCGCGCATCCGGGAGTGGTTTCGCGACAGTCGTCAGCCATGGGATCAAGCCTAGGTGGAGGCGACGCGCGCCGTCAACGGGCGACAGGCGCATCCTTTGCCTAAGTGGCGGTGTACGGGGCTTGGCGCATGCTCGGCGAGTCACTAGCATGACCGGGACCGCGCCAACGGGCCCGTCCCAACTACCAATCCCCAGCACGTGACAATAATTCGCCAGTTCCGCCGCGTCCGCGCGCTGATGATGGCTGCCCTCGTGGCAGGCGCGGCTTGCCAGGATAAGCGTCCCGAGGCCGCCTCGGGCGCTACACTCTCCCCAGGCGCGGCGAAGGGCGACACGGGCCGATCCGCGACGTCGGTCTCACACCTGGGCCCGACACCGGAAGAGGAACGAAAGGCGCTCGAGGCGGCGGGGAATCACGCCGACGCGCTGCCGAAGCGCTCGCGGAAAGACAGCGTGGCCCTGGCGAGCATGACGAAAGCCGACAGCGTGCTGGACAAGCTGTGGCCGGTGAAGCTGCCTCCGCCGCTTCCGGGGTCCGTGTTTCCCTCGAAGCGCGTGGTCGCGTTCTACGGCAACCCGCTCTCCAAGAAGATGGGCGTGCTGGGCGAATACCCGAAGGACGAGATGCTCGCCAAGCTGGACCACGAAGTGGCGCGGTGGGCGAAGGCAGACCCGAGCCATCCCGTGCAGCCGGCGCTGCACCTGATCGCGACGGTGGCGCAGGGAGGGCCGGGCAAGAACGGCCTGTACCGCCTGCAGATGCGCGACTCGATGGTGAACGAGATCTATTCCTGGGCGAAAGCGAAGAAGGCGCTGTTCTTCGTGGACGTGCAGGTGGGCAAGAGCACGGTGGAGGCGGAGATCCAGCGTCTTCGTCCCTTCCTCGAGAACCCCGACGTGCATCTGGCCATCGATCCGGAGTTCGCGATGGCGACGTCCGGCAAGGTGCCGGGCACGAAGATCGGCACGCTCGACGCGAAGGACATCAACTACGCGGTGAGCTTCCTGGACGAGATCGCGCGCTCGAAGAACCTGCCGCCGAAGATCCTGGTGGTGCACCGGTTCACGCGCCCGATGGTCACCAACGCGAAGGACATCCGTCCCACGCCGCATGTGCAGGTCGTGATGGACATGGACGGGTGGGGCCCACCCTGGCTCAAGTTCGATTCGTATCACGACTACATCAAGAAGGAGCCGGTGCAGTTCACCGGGTTCAAGCTGTTCTTCCACAACGACACGAAGACCGGAGCGGCGCTGCTCACGCCCGCCGAAGTGCTGCGATTGAACCCGAAGCCGCTGTACATCCAGTACCAGTAAGCGCGAGCCCGACCTCCGGCTACAGGATGTTCACGACGCGACCGACAAGCAGGATCACGGTCGTGAACGAGATGGTGGCCTGCACCATCATAGCGAGCTTGGCCCACGCGGAGAGCACGGGCACGTCGGTAGGGGAAAACGCAGTGCTCGTATTGAACGCGACGAACAGGTAGTCGACGAAGCCGGGCCGCCAGGTTTCGAGGTGGCGGAGGTCCGCTCCGCCCAGGCACAGCGCCATCTGCGGAAAGAGGAAGGCGCCCTGAATATGGGTGCTGCGCCGCTCGCGCTCGTTCGGACCGCCGGCATCGAGGCGCCAGTAGCCGGTGGCGAACACCAGAATGTTCGTGGCCCACAGAACGGCGGCGGATCGAAGCAGCTCGTGCGCATTCTCGGAGTGCTGGATCAGACCGCTCACCAGCATGATGATGCCGTACAGCAGTCCGGCGGTGAGCAGACCGAGGATCACGAAGCCAGCCATCTCATTGAGGCGCTGTCGCCCCGAGTGCCGACCATACCAGGCAAGCACGACGAACATGGTGACGACGGTGGCGAGCAGCCACGACGGCCCGGGGCGCATGGCGGCTGGAAGTGCAAAGTGAAGCGCCACTGCGGCAAAGATACCGAGGATGGCGGGCCAGCGCGGCTCCGGCCGCACAGCGTCATGGGAGCTCAGCATGGTGCGGATGTTACGCCGCGCGATGCATGCGCGCGAGGCGTCAGCCGCCCTTCACGAGATCCGCGTATTCCTTGTGTCGTCGCAGGTACGCGCGCACGAACGGGCAGGTCGGGATGACCTTCAGCCCATTGGTGCGCGCGTAGTCGAGCGCGGCCTTCGCCAGCGCGGCCCCGTATCCCTGCCCCTCGAGCTCAGGCGGGACGCGCGTGTGCATGAGGTCCAGCACGTCGCCACGCTGCACGTAGGTGAGCACGGCGACCCCCGCATCGTCGCGAACCTCGAACTGACGCGCCGCAGGGTCGTGGACGACTTGGGGAGACTCCACCATTGACGATCCGAACTGTGAGAGGAAGGGAGTGTACGGGGCTGGCCACCGGGAGGTCAGGTCCCACCGTACCACTCGTAGCCCTGGTCGCTCCAGTAGCCGCCATTTCGTACCGGCATGAACACGACCCTGGTGAGGTATTTCGTGTTCTTGTAGCCGAGCTTCACCGGCGAGTGCACGCGTGCGGGCGCACCGTGCCCGGGGCCGAGGAGCGCACCGTCCATGCCGTACGCGACAAGCGTCTGGGGATGCATGGCGCTCTGCATGTCCCAGCTCTCGTGATAGTCCTGATCGAAGCCGGCGAAGTCGACGTATTGTACGTCCGCCGTGGGCTCGACGACGCGGGCGAGATCGCTGACGCGCACGCCGGACCAGATCGCGCGCGCGTTCCATCCTTCCACGCAGAAGTGATCGACCTTCTGCGTGATGCGCGGCAACTTCATCAGCTCGTCGAGGGTGAGCGACACCGGGCGCTTGACGGCGCCGAACACCTCGAGGCGCCACACGCCGCGCGTCGCCGCATCCCAGACGGGCATCTGGTCCGACACGAAGTACCTGGGAAAGTCGCCGCCAGCGAGCCTGGCTGACGCTGGTACGCGGTTCATCGCGTCGTGCCGGAAGATGCCCCGCTCGAGCGACTCGTTCGTGCGCTCCGCGAGCGCCAGCAGACGGTCGGCACTGCGCGGATTCTTGTCACAGGCGGCGAGCAGCGCGCCCGACAACGTGGAAGCGGAAATCGTGAGGAAGCGTCGGCGGTCGAGGCTCATGGATGCGGCGCCTCCGCGGGCGGCAGCGCCTTCGCCGCGGATTTCGCGAACAGATGGTAGAACGGCCTCGCGTTTCGTGCCTCGGGTGACCGGGCGCGGTTGTACCACCCGGTGATCATCGACCGAAGCGAGTACGGATCCACGGCGAAGACCATGAAGACGTGCACCAGAGCGAGCAGGAGCAGCAGCACCATGGCGACGAAGTGGACGAAGCGCGCCCACTTGTAGCTCCCGAAC
>JBJMNM010000385.1:0-3256 GCA_045804305.1 Gemmatimonadaceae bacterium
GATAGCCGAGCGACTGCGCGGTCTGCACGAGCGACAGGGGATGCTTCACCCCGGAAAAGTTGGACTGCGCCGGGAACGCGAACAGCCCATGGTGTTGATGCGAATGACGGAAGGCGACGAGCCGCTCCACCGGCGTGTCGAGCCGCAGCTCGCGATCCAATGGCAGGTAATGCACGGGCGCACCGGCGCGCCGCGCGTACTCGCGAATGCCGTTCACCGAGTTGTGGTTGTCGGCCGCGAGCACGAGCGGCGCGCCCTTGCTGAACCGCCAGCTCTCGGCCACCAATCCCAACGCGGCCGACGCGTTGGCCGTGAACACCACAGCGTACTCCGACGGATCGGCGCCCAGAAAGCTCAGCAGGTGCGCCTTCGCCTCGGCGATCAGCGCCGAGCTGGCGAGCGACGCGGGACTCTCGGAGTGCGGATTGCCGAGCACGCTCTCGCGCAGCATCGCGGCGTGGGCGGCGACGAGACTCTCCGGATACAGCGCGCTCCCCGTGTAATCGAGATACGCATGCGCCTCGGCGTCCAGTCGAGCGAACTCGCGTGCGCGCAGGGCGGCGAAGTCCGGCTCGTGCATGTGCGGCCGCATCGCGTGCACGGTTGCGACGAACACGCGTGCTTCAGCGGTGGTCAGCATCCACGCCTCCGGAGTCGAGCCACGGCTTCCGTGGCGGTGGGAGCATTGCGTGCTGGCTTCGCCGGCGATACGGACGTCGGCTTCGCCTCCGAGGCGGGCGTCGCCGATGAATCGGTGGAGAATCGCACGTGCGGCGTGCCGCCGAAGTAGCGGCTGAGGGCTGCGGCGCGCGTGCTCGCCGAGTCCGGGGAGGATGGCAGCGTCGCGTTCATCACGTCGTCCATCCAGTCGAGCAGCCCGCCGCGCAGGAAGTACACGTGGCTGTGGCCGAGCGCGCGGAGCAGCACCCACGCCTGGGCCGCGTGCGCGCCGCCCTCGGAGTAGAGCACGAGCGTCTCGTCGGGGGTCGGCTCGAGCGTCGCGAGGCTCTCGAGCGGAAGGCGCCGCGCTGTGGGAATGTGATAGTCCGCGAACTCCGAGTCGGAGCGGACGTCCAGCACGCGGAGACCCGGCCTGCGATCCTTGATCCACTGCGCGAGCTCGATCGCGGTGACGTGGTCGTCCTCGTGCTGGATCTCGCTCGCGAGACGCGTGACGTCCACCCGCGCGCCGCCGCGGCGCGACGTGCCGCTGGCCGCGGCGAGCACGGCGAGGAGCGCAGCCACAACGACCAGCGCGCGCCTGGCGTTCATCGCGCCACCTCGGCCCGCGTCGCGCGGCGCTCGATGCGGCTCGTGAACCCGAACGCCACGAGCGCCACGCTCACGATCACGAGGATCACGATCCCTTCGGGGATTCCGAGCAGCCGAGGCAGCGTGAGCGAGCCGCGCGCCGTGCTGAGGTAGAAGCTCTGGAAGGCCGGCAGGGCGACGCCGGCCGCGAGCACGCCGGCCAGCATGCCGACCATCACCGCGACGCCATCGCCGCGACCGGTGGCAGCAGCGACGCACGAGGTGCCCGGGCAGAGCCCGGCGACCGCGAACCCGACGCCGAACAGCGCGCCGCCGGCGAGCTGCGGCAGGAGGAAGGTGTCGGGGAGATACACTCTGTCGAGATCGAGCAGCCCGAGCCGCGACAGCCAGAACAGGCCGAGCATGGCGGTGACGATCGCGCTGAACATCACCTTGAACACGGCGAGATCGGTGAGCGCGAACTGGCCCATCAGCTTGCGCGCGCTGCCGAGTCCCGAGCGCTCGAGACATGCGCCGAAGGCGATGCCGATGACGAATCCGATGACGAGCGACGCAGGCCCCGTGTCGAAATGAGGGAATGTCATGTCCATTCTCCGCGCATGAGCCAGGCGGCCGCGTACGCCGCGGCGAACGCGCCGGCGATGAAGATCCAGCTCCCCACGCTCAGCAGCGCGCCGCCCGTGAGCGCCTGCCCGCTGGTGCAGCCGCGCGCCAGCACGGCGCCCACCCCCATGAGCGAGCCGCCGGCCGTCGCGAGCCCGAGCCGATGCATCACGCTCACATTCGCGCCGCGCTCGATCGTGAGCCGGAATCGCCGCGCGAGCACGGCCGACGCCCAGCCGCCCACGAACACGCCGGCGATCTCGACGACGAGCCAATCCGTCCATAGCCCGGCGCCCCTGCTTCCTAGATGATCGGCGAAGAACGAGTTGCTTCGCGCGGCGACGGGCGAGACGGCGTTGACCGCGGTCGCGGCCACGCTCGCGAACGCACCCGAGGCACCGAGCCCTCGACCCACGAGCACGAACGCGGCGAGGAGAACGAGGCCGAGCACGACGCCGGTGAGGTACGGATCGGCGTAGGGGCGGGGCGCGCGACTCATTGCTTCTTCGCCCCGTCAGCGGGGTTCTCGACCGGGAGGTCGCTGCGGCGGCTCCAGTCCTGGAACGAGCCGTCGTACAGCAGGACCGGATGACCGAGCGTGCGCGCGGCGAACAGGACGGCCGTCGCCTGCTGGCCGATGTGGCAGTACGCGACGACGGTATCGCGCGGACCCACGCCCGCCTTGGCGAAGAGCGCCTCGAGCTCGGCGGGACTCTTGAAGTGAAGCTTGTCGTCGGTCACTTCGTTGAACGGGATGTTCCGCGCGCCGGCTACGTGGCCGTTGCGCGGGCCGCCCTCCTTCACGCCGTCGTAGAACACGGCGCCGCGGCCGTCGATCAGATGGAAGGTCGGCGACTTGAGGTTCGCCTTCACGTATTCGGCATCGACGACGATCGGCTTGATGCGGAGCGCCGAAAGCTGGCCGACTCTCGCGGCCGGGACCTCGGCGGTGACGGCGTGGCCGGTCTCCTTCCACGCGTTCATCCCGCCGTCGAGCAGGGCGCTGCGGCTGCCGAGTCCCGCGTAGTCGAGTGTGAAGATGATGCGCGTGCTCGGCGACACCCAGTCGTTGCCGTAGTAGACGACGACGCGAGAGTTGTCGGAGATGCCGAGCGCCTGGAGCTGCTTCCGCAGCGAGTCGGCGGTTGGCATTTCGAGCATCAGGCCCGTGTTGGTGTCGTGACTGTGGTTGGAGACGGACACGTCCTGCATGGAGACGAACCGCGCACCGGGGATGTGCGCCTGGTCGTACTCCTTCCTGTCGCCCACGTGCAGGAGGACGAGGTTGGGATCCTTGAGGTGCTCGGCGAGCCAGGTCGGGGTGACGGTCAGGTCGGCGCGGGGGGATTGGGCGTTCGCGGTGAGGGCGAGCGTCGACAGC
>JBJMNM010000386.1:0-2624 GCA_045804305.1 Gemmatimonadaceae bacterium
CACGCTCACCACCACTGGCGCGCCCCCGGCGTAGAAGAAGGAGATCGGGACGGGATGCAGCTTGCCTTCGCGCAGCGCCTCATCCTTCCCCGCCTCGAGTCGCACGGCAGGGATGACGTAGGAGTGCGGGTCGGCAGCGTTGATCATTCCCTGCACCGCTGCCATGAAGAGCTCGTGCGTGTCGACCGAGTCCGGATGATTCACCCGAATCTGGTTGAGCACCTGCCCGAACATCTGCAGATCCTCGTACGCTGAGCGTTTCACGATCGGACTCGCGCTGGCGTTCTGCGCGCGGGCTGCGCCGCCGGTTACGGCGAGCAGAACGCCCACGACGACGGTCCAGCCCGAGAGTCGGCGGGCCCTCATGGCTTGAATCCCGGGTTGAGGATCTCCTTGATCTCGTTCACGCGGTCGGTCGCCCATTGCCGCTGCGGATCGGTCTGACTGGCCCTCGCGAGAAATTCCTGATACGACGCCAATGCTTCGGGGCCATGATCCATCTGCTCGTGTACTCGCCCAAGCTGCAAGTACGGCAGCGCGTAGTACGGCTCGAGCTCCACGGTCGTCTGCAACTCCTTGAGCGCGTCCGGGAGGTGACGGGTCGCCGAGAGCACGAAGCCGTTCACATAGCGGATGTGCGGCTCTCCCGGCGCAAGCTGCGCCGCGAGCGCCAGCTCGCTGAGCGCCGTCGTGGTATCGCGCCTTCCGAGCGCGAGCAGCCCGAGCCGCATGTGCGCGGGATAGTAGGAGAGGTCTTCCTGCAGCGCCTCGCCGTATGCTTCGCGCGCGCCCTCGGCATCGCCTGCACCCTCGAGGAGCGTCGCGATGCTGTACTCGGTCATTGCCTTCGAGTCGTACAGCACGACCAGCTCCTTCTTGTCCTGCTTGCGCAGCTCCTCGATTGCGATGCGCATCTCACTCACCGCGCTGTCCGTTGCGCCGCGCATGCCGAAGATGCGGCCGCGCTCGAGCCGGAGGTATGCCTTGTCGCGCGCGGTCTCGAGCGCTCGGGCATAGTTCTCCAACGCAGCATCGAAGTTCCCGTCGCTGTAGTAGGCCCATGCACGAGTACTCGGCTTCGCCCCGCGCAGGTACTGCTTGATGGCATCGTCGAGCTCCAGCGGACTCACGTCTTCTCCCGTCATGCGTGACTGCCGCATGACCTCCTCCTTGATGTAGGCCACGAACATCGGGCGCTCGAGGCGCCGGTAGAGAAATGGGCTCAGCATGAGGGCGCGGAACTGGAGCGAGTCGAGCCGCTTCACCTCGGGCGACTCGAGCGCCCCGCGATCACGGTCCAGCACACGGGCCATCATGTGCTTGTCCTTCATCAGCAGTGCGGCGCGCCGACCATAGAGGGGCTCGCCCCACGCCGGATTGATGCGCGCGGCCCAGTAGAAGGCCGCGGCCGCGGTTTCCACGTCGCGCCCGAAGGTCGCGAGACCGAGGTTGTAATACGCCTGCGCGTCGTTCGTATCGGCGACATCGCGCAGTCGAGGGCGCTCCTCCGCGGGCCCGAGCCGCTGGGCGAGCCCTGGACGGCTGACGGCTGCTGCGAAGGCGAGGACCATCATCAAACGACGAATCATTTTTTGGAGGATCGGTGGGGTGGGCGGTCGTCGGCTCGTGCGGCGGGTAATCCCATCGCGACCGCGCGCTCCGTCGACGTCGGCGGGGGCGTGCCGGCAAGGCCGTCGCCGACGCTAGTGTCAACCGCACTCATCGTCAACATGGCTGATTTCTTTACACACGAGATCCAGCAGTGGGGCAACCTGGCGCTGGTGATGCTGGTCACGGCGTAAGACTACCACGCCCATCTGCGTACCTTAGCTTGCGCGTATGGACACGCGTCCCTCCGCCGCCAGGATGATCCTCCGCGCCTTGCTCCGGCGCTGCCCGAACTGCGGCGAGCGCGGCATCTTCCGGAGCTTCACGGAGCTGCGGGAGGACTGCCCCAACTGCGGCATGCGGCTGCACCGCGGCGAGGCCGACTACTTCATCGGCGCGTACCTGCTCAACCTCGTCTTCGTCGAGATCCTGTTCGCCATCCTGCTCGCCGTCTGGGTGATCGCGACCTATCCCGACACGCCCTGGACGCTGATCCAGTGGAGCGGCCTGGCATTGATCATCGTCGGCGCCGTGGCGTGCTATCCATTGTCGAAGGCGCTCTGGATCGCGTTCGATCTGATCTTCCGGCCGATGTCGCCGGAAGAGCTGGCGTGGCACAGACGCGGGGGGAAGGAGGGCGATGAAGAGATGCCGCACCTGTGAGCGTCAGCTCACAGCTGTAAGCAGTAAGCCCGTCAGCCAGTGCAGGAGACGCCCCAAGTTGCAGGCTCTCGAGCGATAGCCTTCGCTGATCGCCGGTGCGAACGAGATCGCGAAACTTGGGCACGTTGGTGACGAAGGGCGGAAGGACAACGCGTTGCCTCTCCGCCGTTCGTTACGTATCAGCCCAAGTATCGCGATGCTCTTCGGTATAGCGATCAGCGAAGGCTTGTTGCTCTACAGCCTGTGACTTGCGGCGTTTTCTGCCCTGGCTTCCGGGCTTACTGCTTCTCGCTTACAGCTCGTTATCTGCCCAGCCAGTACGCCGCCTTGACGAGGAAGACGTTGTCTGGCCG
>JBJMNM010000387.1:0-2615 GCA_045804305.1 Gemmatimonadaceae bacterium
CGATCTCGAGGAGCTCGCGTTTCTGCCCGTCACCGAGCTCGCGGAGCTAGTGCGCCGGCGCAAGGTGACGTCCACGCAACTGACCGAGATGTACCTCGGCCGGATCCGGAGGTACGATCCGGTGCTCAAGGCCGTCATCACCGTCACCGAGGACCGCGCGCGAGCACAGGCGAAGACGGCCGACGACGAGATCGCGCGCGGCAAGTATCGCGGGCCTCTGCACGGAATCCCCTGGGGCGCGAAGGATCTGCTCGCGGTGAGGGGCTACAAGACCACCTGGGGTGCGGGACCGTACCGCGACCAGACGATCGACGCCGATGCCACGGTGGAGAAGCGCCACGACGATGCCGGCGCGGTGCTCATCGCCAAGCTCACCCTCGGCGAGCTCGCGCAGGGCGACATCTGGTTCGGTGGGACGACCAAGAATCCGTGGAACGTCGTGCAGGGCTCGAGCGGCTCTTCGGCTGGCCCCGGATCCGCGACCGCGGCGGGGCTCGTCGGGTTTTCCATCGGCACGGAGACGCTCGGCTCCATCTCGTCACCGTCCACGCGGAACGGTGTGACCGGATTGCGTCCCACCTTTGGCCGCGTGCCGCGCACGGGCGCGATGGCACTCTCGTGGACCATGGACAAGATCGGCCCGCTCTGCCGCTCGGTCGAGGACTGCGCGCTGGTGCTCGAGGCCATTCATGGACCTGACGGCTTCGATCGCGCCGTGAAGGACGTTCCCTTCAGTTGGGACGCCACCGTGAAGCCCACGTCGCTGCGGATCGGCTACGTGAAGAGCGCGTTCGAGCTCGCCGAACGCAACGACAAGAACGTGCTGCAGCACGGCACCAAGCGGTTCGACGACGCCGCGCTCGACGTGATGCGGCGCATTGGCGGCACGCTGATCCCCGTCGAGATCCCCGACATGCCGTACGGCGCCATGCGGCTCGTGCTCACCGCCGAGGGTGCGGCGGCATTCGACGAGCTCACTCGCTCGGGACGTGACAGTCAGCTCGTGCAGCAGACACCGCGCGACTGGGCGAACACCTTCCGCACGGCCCGGTTCATTCCCGCCGTGGACTACGTGAACGCCAACCGCGCGCGCACGCTCGCCATGCAGCAGTGGCACAAGCTCTTCGAGACGGTCGATGTGATCATCACGCCGACTGGCGTGGGCAGTCAGCTCACCGCGACGAATCTTACCGGCCATCCCGCCGTGATCCTGCCGAGTGGCTTTCGCGACACCTCGGAGACGGACAAGACCCAGGTGCCGGTGTCGGTCACATTTCTCGCTGGGCTCTATCAGGAGGCAAAGCTGCTGGCGGTGGCGAAGGCCTGGCAGGATGCGACCGACTTTCATCGCAAGCATCCGGTCGTCAAGGTCTGAGCACGGACCTCAGCGCGCCCTCGAGCGTCGGCTCCCCGAATCGGAAGCCGGTGCTCGCCAGGGCGGCGGGCACGACACGTTGTCCGGCGAGCAGCGTCTCGCGCGCCATCTCGCCGTACAGCAGCTCGAGGGCGAACGCCGGCACGGGCAGCAGCGCGGGACGCCCCAGCACGCGTCCGAGCGTCGTGGCGAATTCGGCATTCCGGACAGGCTCGGGCGCGGTGAGATTGGCCGCGCCGCGTAGCTCCTCGGCGAACAATGCGTGCTCGATCGCGCGCACCTGATCGTCGAGCGAGATCCAGCTCATCCACTGCGTGCCGCTGCCGATCGGGCCCCCGCCCCCCAACCTGAAGATCGGGAGCAGCTTCTCGAGCGCGCCGCCATTGGGACTCAACACCACCCCCGTGCGGAGCAGCACCACGCGAACACCCGCGTCCGCGATCGGCGCCGTCGCCGCTTCCCAGTCCACGGTGAGTCGGGCGAGGAACCCGTCGCCGGGGCCGGCCGTCTCGTCGAGCAGCTCGTCGCCGCGGTCGCCGTAGTAGCCGATTGCCGAGCCGCTCAGAAAGACCCGCGGCTTCACGGGCAGCGCCGTCACGATCCGCGCAAGCAGCGCGGTGCCGCGCAGGCGGCTCTCACGGAGGGCTGCTTTTCGTTCCGCGGTCCAGCGGCGCGCGATTGGTTCGCCGGCGAGATTCACCACCGCGTCCACTCCAACGAGGGCTCGCGCGTCGATCAGGTCGTGCGCGGGATCCCAGAGCACGTCCCCAGGCGTAGCCGCGGATCGGACGATGCGCCGCACGACATGCCCACGCCCGCGCAGCCGATCCACGAGCGCCGACCCGATGAGCCCTGTCGCGCCGGTGATGGCGACGGTGCTCGGCGACGGCGAATGCTCGGCATCTGATGGCATGCGTCGGTCGGCGGCAAGTTACACGCCCCTTCCGGCGGAGCTGCCGTGCGTGCTCGGTTACAGATCGCCGCTTTGCAGGATGCGTCGGGCAACCGCGTCGATCGTCCCGATGTTGTCGTACACGCCGTCGCGGACCTGTCGATGCAGCTCCGCGATCCGCTCGCTATCGGCCCCCCGCCGACCATCGGCGTCGCGGACCGGCAGCGGGGTCACGATGCACTCGACCGGCCCCTTCGTGTGTTCCCTGTCCGGCCGGTGCGAGCCGCCGCTGGCGCAATGATGATGCTCCATGATGCCTCCCCTCGTCACCTGTTTATCGGCATTTGC
>JBJMNM010000388.1:0-3237 GCA_045804305.1 Gemmatimonadaceae bacterium
ACCCTCGCGGAATCGGCGCGCCAGGCTACGGGCGTGCGCCCGATCGGCGCCGTGACCCAGGAGAGAGTGGCGCGGTGCGCGGCGTCGGTCGCGGCGATGACCGCTGGACTCTCCGCGTGCCCCACCGCCTGCACGACGCGCGAGCTCTTTCGTGACACGTGCCAGGCGCCTCCATCGTTCGACAACGTCACGTGCGCGATGGCCACGCTCGTCGCCCAGTTCTTCGGCTGCATGAGCAGCACGCCGTTGACGACCGTGTCCGGCATCTCCTTGTGCGAGTGGCCGTAGAGCAGGAGGTCGATGCCCGGCACCTCGTGCGCCACGCGCGCCGCGACGTTCTCGCTCGCCACGCCCGTGCTGACCGTGTCGTAGCTCGACGGCTCGTCCAACCCGGAGTGCATGGTCACGAGCACCACGTTGGCTCCGGCGGCGCGGGCCTCGCTCACCGCGGCGCGCACCGAGGGTACGACGTCGCGAATGATCAGGCGTCCCGCGAGGTTGTCGCGATCCCACACCATGGAGCCAGGCGTGGTCGCGCCGACGATCGCGATGCGCGCCCCTGCCCGCTCCGCCATGACCCAGCTGCGAAAGGCGTGCGTGCCATCCGGCCGGTATGCGTTCGCGGCGAGAAAAGGAAAGGTCGCTTGCGCCAGCGTGCGCTCGAGGAATGGAATGCCGTAGTTGAACTCGTGGTTGCCCACCGCCGCCGCGTCGTAGTGCATGGCATTCATGGCCGCCATCACCGGATGCGGTGCGTCGGGCGTGATGCGCGCCGCCACATAGGTCAGCGAATTGCCCTGCAGCAGATCGCCGGCGTCGAGCAGGATGACGCGGCCGGGCGCCGATCGGCGCACCGAGTCGACGATCGTGGCGGCGCGCGTGAGGCCGCGGAGCGAGTCGGGGCGATTGGACTCGTAGTTCCAGCCGCGCAGCCGGCCGTGCACGTCGGTCGTCGCGGCGACGACGATCTCGATCGACGACGCGGCGGGCCGCGTCTCGGGCGTCGGCGCCACAGCCGCGATAGAGGACGCCGGCGAGGGCGTGACAGGACGAACGCACGACGCCGCCAGCGCGAGAGCGGCCGCGGCGAGAGTAATCTGGTTCCGCATGGAAAAAAGCTAGTCGGGTGCCTCGCACGCGGCGAGACGGCATCGGTTGACGCGCCCGTGCTCCCGCGTCACATATTTCGATGCGGCGGCCGGAGCTCGGGACGCCCGGCTCACCGCCCGATACATGACCGTGACAGACCGCCTACTGCACCCGATCGCTCGAGCCGCCCACCTTTCCTGCGTGGCACCCGTGCTCCCGATGCCCCGGTCCACGCCGTGAAGCCGCTCGTCATCGGCGTCGCCGGAGGGTCGGGGTCGGGCAAGAGCACCGTCGCGCGGAACGTGGCTGCCGCGCTCGGCGACGCATCGGTCGCGTTCCTCGACATGGATGCGTACTACCTCGATCACGGCCACCTGCCGCTCGAGGAGCGCAAGAAGGTCAACTGGGATCACCCGAATGCGTTCGACTGGGACCTCCTCGTCGAGCAGCTCGGCCAGCTCGGCGGAGGACATGCGATCGACAAGCCCGTGTACGACTTCGTCCTGCATGCGCGCTCCATGGACACGGTCCGCATCCCCCCAGCCGACGTCGTCGTCATCGACGGCATTCTCCTGTTCACCGAGTCGCGCGTGCGGGACCTCTGCGACGTGAAGGTGTTCGTGGACGCCGATGCCGACGTACGGCTGATTCGACGGATCCGCCGCGACATGGCCAAGCGCGGGCGTCCCCTCGGCGAGATCCTCGAGCAGTATCTCTCCACCGTGCAGCCCATGCACCTGGAGTTCGTGGAGCCGAGCAAGCGCTACGCCGACGTGATCGTGCCGCGTGGCGGCCACAATCCCGTGGCGATCGAGATGATCGTGGCCAAGATCGCCCGCCGTCTCCAGGTGGGACGCGAGTGACCACGCCTCCGTCGCCCGCCGGCGGCGGCGAGCGCGTGCTCGTCGTGGATGATGAAGCGGACATCGTCGCTCTCGTGGCGTATCACCTGGCCAAAGGCGGGTACCGCGTGTCCACCGCGAGCTCGGGCACCGACGCGCTCGACGCGGCGCGCCGCGAGCGGCCCGCACTCGTGGTGCTCGACCTGATGCTCCCCGGGATGTCCGGCTACGAGGTGCTCGAGCAGCTCCGCGCCGGCGACGCCACCCGTGACATGGCCGTGCTCATGCTCACCGCGCGCCGCGAAGAGCAGGACCGCATTCGCGGTCTTTCGCTTGGCGCCGACGACTACCTCACGAAGCCGTTCAGCCCGCAGGAGCTGGTGCTTCGCGTCGCGGCGATCCTGCGACGGGTGGGCGCCGGCGGCGCGAACACCGGCGACAAGCTCACGATCGGCCCGCTGGACATCGACACGGCCGCTCACGTGGTCAGGGTGAGCGGCGAGCCAGTGGAGCTCACGCCCACCGAGTTCAAGCTGCTCCTCACGCTCGCCGAGCGGCGCGGCCGCGTACAGGCCCGCGCGCTCCTGCTGCAGACGGTGTGGGATGCGGCGCCCGACATTCAGACACGTACCGTGGACATGCACGTGCAACGGCTCCGAGCCAAGCTGGGCGTGGCCGGCGATCTGATCGAAACGGTGCGCGGATTCGGCTATCGCCTGCGGGCGCCGCAGGGACGCGCCACGTGACGCTCGCCCGCCAGCTGCTCGTCGGCTCGCTGATCGTGGTGTCGACGCTGGTGGCGGCGGTGGTGCTGATCGCCGGAGGCCGCCTGCGCGACCGGCTCGTGCTGGAAAAGACCGACGAGCTGGCGCGCGCCGCGCGCATGGTCGCCAGCGACTGGACGCGCGGCGCGGATCCGGATTCGCTGGCACACCGCGCGGGCGAGGCGCTGGGCTACCGCGTCACGCTCATCGACAGCACGGGCGTGGTGGTTGGCGATGCCGAGTTCACCGCCGATGCTCGCCGGCGACTCGAGAATCACGCCACCCGTCCGGAGGTCGTCGCGGCGCGCGCGAGCGGCACCGGCTCGGCGCGCCGCCGCAGCGCGTCGGCCGGCGACGAGGAGCTCTACGTCGCGGTACGCCATCCGCAGGGGTTCGTACGCGTCTCGCTCACCACGGCACGACTCGATGCCGTGGTGGGCGGTGCCCAGCGCGATGTGCTCGTGAGCGGACTCGTGGCACTGGTCGGCGTGCTGGCCCTCTCGATGCTGTTCGCGCGGACCATCTCGCAGCCGATCGTGGAG
>JBJMNM010000389.1:0-5194 GCA_045804305.1 Gemmatimonadaceae bacterium
CTCGCTCTCGTCGTCGCGCACTATCGGCGGCCGAACAATCACCGAGCGCTCGCGTCGCCGACGCACGTGCACGAAGGGGTGAACCAGCTCTGCGGCGATCGCGTGCGGATGGAGGCGGAGGTCCGCGAGGGAGCGGTCGTCGATGCGGCCTTCGCGGCGAGCGCGTGCGCCATTGCGACGGCATCGGCGTCGCTGCTCACGGAGCGGGTGCGTGGCAGCCGCGTGGAGGAGGTGCTGCAGCTCAGCGCGTCCTCAGCGATCACCGCGCTGGGTGATGGCGTTCCCGCTGGACGCCACGCATGCGCATCGCTCGCGCTCCGCGTCCTCCAGCAGGCGCTCGCTTCGTCGACGTGATCGCCGGTCTCCTGCTCGCGGCGGGACGCAGCTCCCGCTTCGGCGGCGACAAGCTGCTCGCGCCGCTGCGCGGCCACCCCGTGCTCTCCTGGAGCGCCCGGGCAATCGCCTCGGAGGTAGACGTCCTGTACGTGGTCGTGCCGCCGGAGTCATCGGGCCGCGTGGCGGCGCTCGAAGGAATTCCGGTGATGTTGGTGGAGCATGCCGGACGCGACGAGGGGATGGCGAGCTCCATCCGCGCCGGTCTGTCCGCGCTCCCGGTCGATGTCGATGCAGTGGTGATCGCGCTCGCGGATCAGCCGTTGGTCTCGCCGGTGGTGGTGCGCGCGCTCTGCGAGCGCTGGCGTACCACGTCTGCGAGCGCTGTCGTGCCACAGTATCGCGATGGGCGCGGACATCCCGTCCTGTTCGATCGTACGCAGTTCGGCGCGCTCGGCGAGCTGCGTGGTGATCGTGGAGCGCGCACGCTGCTCGAGGGTCTCGGGTCCCACTGCGCGGTCGTGATCGTGGATGCGGCGATGCCGGTTGATGTGGATACGCCGGAGGAGCTCGGGGTGCTCGACGCCTAGCTCCCCGCCTCCGCCGGGACCTCGGTCGATATCCGCCGCAGCTCACTGGCTCGACGCACGGGGAGCGAGAAGGCGAAGGTCGTCGCGGTGTCCGTGAACTCCGCCCACGCCTTGCCGCCGAGTGACTCCACGGTTTCCCGGACGATGCTCAGCCCGAGGCCGGTGCCTTCGACCCCCGTCGCCGCCACGACGCTCGCGCGGAAGAACCGCTCGAAGAGGCGAGCACGCTGCTCCGGCGGTACGCCCATCCCGTTGTCGACCACCCGGATGACCACCTGCGAAGGGCCGTCGTCGCTCGCCGGCTCGATCGCGCCGCGAATCTCGACCCAGCGCCGCTCCTTGCCGGGATCGGTGTACTTGAGCGCGTTGGAGAGGAAGTTCGTGAGGCACAGCTCCACCGCGGCGGCGTTGACCTCCACGTCGGGGAGCGAGCTGTCGAGGGTCACGAGCACGTCGCGCGAACGCGCATACTCGCGCAGCTGTCGCACCACCTCGGCGGCTGCGCGAGGGAGCAGAATGTGGCGCTGTTGGCGGGTGTCGTTGGAGAGACGCGTCAGCTCGAGCAGGTTGTCGAGCGAGACCTTCATGCTCTCCATGTTGCGCACGACGATGTCGACGAGGCGCCGCTGTTCCACGCCGGCGAGCTCGGGCATCTGGAGCAGCTGGCTCGCGCCCATCGTCGCGCCGATGCGGTTGCGCAGTTCGTGCGTCAGGGCGCGGTTGAAGGCGCGAAGGCGATCCTCGCGCTCGCGTACCTTCTCCTTCATGAGCGCGAGATAGTGCACCGTGGTGGCCTGCTGGATCAGCGAGATCGCGTGATACAGACGGTGGGCGCACAGCACCAGCTCGGCGCGCGAGCAGGGGAGCTCGATGAGCTCCACGGCGTTGGCGAGAAAGACATAGAGAATTCCGCCGAAGATCTCGTACTCCTTCATGAGCTCGTACTCGTCGAATCCCTGCGCGTGCCGCAGCGCGCCCAACTCCATCGCCTTCGCGATCACCGGCATATCGGTGGACACCGGCTGGGAGGGATTCTCGATGTAGCTCGCGATCCCGTCGATGAGCAGCGGGACATGGTCCAGCAGCTCTTCGGTGGGGAAGATCCGATTGGGATGAATGGCCACGCGATCGCTGATGCGGTCGAGCCAGCGCCGCGTGAGCGCGTCGCGTTGGTCGCGCAGGCGCATCGCGAGCACGCCGGCGAGAGGACAGTCAGCCATCAGATCCATGCTCAAGGCTACTGCGGTGACGGCGTCCGGGCGAGGGCGCGGGCTGCGTTCTCGACCCATTGCGGGGCAGCGCGCGGCGCGGCAACTTCGTGTGGTTGCCACCCTCCACTCCGATGCATTCTCGTCTCGCCGAGCTCCGCGCGTTCGTCGACGCCCAGCGGAGCGCCCTCCTGTCCGCGGCGTCTCCCGTACCTCCGGACCGCTGGACGGAGCGGCCTGCCCCTGAGTGCTGGTCCCTGACCGAGCTGTTCGAGCACCTTTATCGGGTGGAGAACGTCTGTGCGCGAGTCGTCGAGAAGCGTGCGCTCGAAGCACGGGAAGCCGGTCATCCGCCGGAGAACGAGACGAGCTCCGTGCTCGGCGCGCTCGACGGTACCGGGCTGACCGACCGCAGCCGCAAGCTCGCGGCGCCCGAGCGGGTCGCGCCCATCGGAGGGTGGACGCGCGAGCAGGCGCTCGAATCGCTCGCCCGTTCGCGCGCCACGCTGCACGATGGCATGCGCGCCGCGGACGGCCTGGCGCTCGGCACGGTCAAGGCGCCGCACCCGCGGTTGGGTGAGATCGATCTCTATCAGTGGATCCTGTTCATCGGACAGCACGAGCAGCGTCATGTGGCGCAGGCCGCCGAGATTGCCGAGCGGCTCGCCGCGCCGGTGCGCTGAGCTCCACTCCCTCTCGGGTCATTCCTCTTCAGGAGAATCATCATGCGTCACCGCTCGTACACCGCGCTCTCGATGCTGCTGCTCGCCGCCGCGCCGCTATCGGCGCAGACGGCCGGCATGAAGGATCACGATCCGGACAAGAAGATCGAAGGGGGCGCGCTGCCCGCCGGCTGGACGGGACGCACCGATCGGGACAACGCCAAGCTCTCGGACGCGAAGTTCTTCGCCATCGGTTCGGACTATCACGTGACCTCCGGCCCCGCGGCGATCTACTGGAAGCCGGCGAGCCGCGTGACCGGACCGTTCACCGCGACGGTGACGATGACCCAGACCAAGGCGCCGGCGCATCCCGAGGCGTATGGCATCTTCTTCATGGGCAACAAGCTCGACACGCCCGAGCAGTCGTACGCGTATCTGATCGTGCGCGGCGACGGCAAGTTCATGGTCAAGCACCGCGCGGGCGCCGAGCTGCACACGATCATGGATTGGACGGAGAGCGCGGCGGTCCACAAGGCCGACGCGAGCGGCAAGGCGACGAACACGGTCAGCGTGGATGCCAGCCGGCCCGACTCGCTGCGCCTGAGCGTGAATGGCACCCAGGTGGCGGCGATTCCCGGCCCGCATATCGGCAACACGGACGGCTACGTGGGACTTCGCGTGAACCATAACCTCGACGTGCACGTGTCCGGATTCACCGTGACCCCCAAGGCGAGCGCGTCGAACGGCCCGCCCGCCCCGAAGGTCGCCACGAAGCAGAAGAAGGGCGCCTGACCGAGTCAACAGGAGGCCGGCGCGCCCATCTGGCGCGCCGGCCTTTCTGTATACAATGTTGTGCGCCGCAAGACCACCACGCGCCACGCGTGCCATGACCCCACTCCTTCTCTTCGTCGCCGGTCTCCTGGCCGGCGCAAGCCCGTACCGACGCCCGCAGGCGCCGTTGCCTCGCGTGACGATCGATCGCCGCGCGAACGCCGTCTACAACGGCCGCGCCAACGAGACGCGCGTCAAGCCGCCGCGGCTCGACGAAGGCGCCGTCGTGATGGACGGCCGGCTCGACGAGCCCCAATGGGCCCAGGCGGCCCTGCTCACCGGCTTCTCGCAGTTCGCGCCGCACGACGGCATCGCCGCCGACGATTCCACCGAGGTGCTCGTGTGGTACTCGGCGACGGCGATCCATTTCGGCATTCGCGCCTTCGAGCCCCACGGCGCGGCACGCGCGACGCTCGCCGATCGTGACAAGATCGACGCGGACGACAACGTGCAGATCCTGCTCAGCACCTTCAACGATGGACGCCAGGCCACCGTGTTCGCGGTGAATCCGCTCGGCGTGCAGGGCGACGGGACGCTCACCGAATCGAACCAGAGCCGCTCGAGCGGCTTCGGCGGTTCCACGCTTGCCCGCGATCTCCCCGACCTGAATCCCGACTTCGTCTTCCAGTCCAAGGGACAGGTCACGCCGGAGGGATTCGTCGTGGAGGTCCGCATCCCGTTCAAGAGCCTCAAGTACCAGTCGTCCGACGTGCAGACCTGGGGACTGAACATCGTCCGCGAGGTGCAGCACTCGGGACACGAGGACAGCTGGGCTCCTGCCCGTCGCGCCGGCCTCTCCTTCCTCGGGCAGTCCGGCGCCCTCGAGGGGCTCGCCGACCTGCGGCGCGGGCTCGTGCTCGACGTGCAGCCGGAAGCCACCCAGCGCACGAACGGAGCGGTCGCGGTCGGCCCCGCGGGGCAATGGAAGTACGACGCCGGCCGCCCATCCCTCGGCGGGAATGCGCGGTGGGGGGTGACGAACAACCTCACCCTCAACGCCACCGTCAATCCGGACTTCTCGCAGATCGAATCGGACGCGGGGCAGTTCACCTTCGATCCGCGGCAAGCGCTCTTCTTCCCGGAGAAGCGGCCGTTCTTCCTCGACGGCATCGAGCAGTTCAGCGTGCCGCACTCGCTGATCTATACCCGCCGCGTCGTGCAGCCGGTGGGCGCGGTGAAGGTGACGAGCAAGCTGTCGGGCACCAACATCGCGTTCATGAGCGCGGTGGATGATGCCGCGGGCTCCTTCTCGCGCAGCAACCGCCCGACGTACAACCTGCTGCGCGTCCAGCGCGACGTTGGCACGTCGTCGAAGCTCGGCGTCGCCTACACCGACCGGGTCGACGGAGGGGCGTACAATCGCGTGGCCGACATCGACGGCAGCTACCTGTTCGGCGGCATCTATGCGTTCCAGGGGCAGTACGCGGCCAGCTTCACCCGGCAGCCGGACGGGCGAGTGCTGAACGCGCCGCTGTGGCACGCCGGAGTGAATCGCAACGGCAAGCACCTCGCGTTCAGCTATGCGCTCGACGGCGTGCACGAGGACTTCCGCGCGCTGAGCGGCTTCATC
>JBJMNM010000390.1:0-2362 GCA_045804305.1 Gemmatimonadaceae bacterium
CGCCATCGACGAGGGGATCACCTTCCTGGACAACTCCTGGGACTACAACGATGGCGCGAGCGAGACGCGAATGGGCAAGGCGCTGCGCGACGGCTACCGTGAGAGGGTCTTCCTGATGACGAAGATCGACGGCCGCTCGAAAAAGGAGGCGGCGCGGCAGCTGGACGAATCGCTCCGCCGCCTGCAGACCGACCGCATCGACCTGGTCCAGCACCACGAGGTGCTCCGCTTCGAGGATCCACACCGGATTTTCGACGAGGAGGGGGCGAACGCGGCGCTCGTCGAGGCGCGTCAGGCGGGGAAGCTTCGGTACATCGGCTTCACGGGGCACAAGGACCCGCGCATCCACCTGCACATGCTCGAGGTCGCGCGGGAGCACGGCTTCACGTTCGACGCGGCGCAGATGCCGCTCAACGTCATGGACGCGCACTACCGCAGCTTCGCGCAGATGGTGGTCCCGGAGCTCGTGCGGCAGAACATCGGCGTGCTCGGCATGAAGAGCATGGCGAACGGGATCATCCTGAAGTCGAAGACCGTCACGCCGACCGAGTGTCTCCACTACGCGCTGAACCTGCCGACGTCGGTGGTCATCACCGGCTGCGACAGCATGGAGATCCTCGACCAGGCGCTGGAGGCGTCGCGCACGTTCCGGCCGCTGAGCGAAGCGGAGCTGCAGGCGCTTCTCGCGAAGACGAAGGGCGCGGCATCGAAGGGCGAGTTCGAGCCGTTCAAGACCTCATCGGTCTTCGACTCGACGGCGACCCACCCGGAGTGGCTGGGGGACGAGCCGCCGCGGGTGAAGGAGATGATGTCGGCATGACCCGGCGTCGAGCGCATGATGCGGCACGTGGATGGACCAATCGAGCTGACCATGACGCGCGACGTCGCGATCGAGTACGCCAAACGCGGCGTGCGCGTGAACTCCGTGCATCCCGGCTACATCCGCACCCGCATGGCGACCTATGGCGCGAAGCAGGGACACGACGGTCGGCGAGCTAGGGGAAGATTTTCCGATGGGGCGCATCGGCGAGCCAATCGATGTCGCGTGGGGCGTGCTCTACCTCGCCAGCGAAGAGTCGCGCTGGGTGACGGGCACGCAGCTGCGCATCGATGGGGGCGCGACCGCCGAGTGAGCGCCGCGCTGCCGTTACGAACGACGGCTTCGAGGTGGATGGCATGAGCCAGTCGACGTACCTGGCGTTCGCGCTACTGCTGACCGGATCGGTCGCGCGGGGGCAGACCTCTCGCGTGACAACGCATCCATGTGGTGCGATTGAAACTCCGGCCGGGCTGCGACTTCTCATCGCCGCAGAGAATACCCAGCCGACGCTGCGCGTCATTCTTCCAGGCCGTGACACGTCTGATCGGTCCGTTGAGGTTCTCTTCCCCGAGCACGTCACCGCGGTCAGGAACGGCGGAAGTGTAGCGGAGCATCTCTATCTGTTTCGGCCGGGACTGCAAGGTGTCGCACCCGCCTGGCGCTGCGTCGGGCGCTCCGTCCAGAACCAACGTGACCTTCCACATGGAGTGGGGCTGCGTGCCAGTGCCACGCTCGAAGACGACGGTGTGCGCGTCCAATACGAACTCGCGAATCGGTCCACCGACGCATATGACATGATCTCGGCGATAACCGATCCGCGTCTCACCGGAATCTTCCATGACGTGCGGCTCGAGCGCACGTACGTGCATCATGCAGATGGCTTCGACCTGCTCGCCTCTGAGCTCCCGGATCGGCTCACGATGCCACTCGAGCGTTGGCTCCCGGCTCGTTACCTCGCCTCGTTCACCTGGCCGGTGCCGGCGCAGCGGGTCCAGCGGCGCGACGATGGCATCACCTATTACTACAAGTCGCGCACCGTCGATCAGCCCTTCATTGCGACGCGTTCTGCGGACGGCAGCTGGGTGGTTGCGAGCTTCGGGCGCGCGCCGGGCAACGTCTGGAGTAATCCGGAGCTGACCTGTCAGCATGTGGACCCGCAGGCGTCGCTCCTGCCCGGGCAGAGTGCGACACTGGAAGTCAAGATCCTCATCCTTCATGGCTCATTGGATGAAGCGTTGCGGCGTTCCATCCAGCAACGTCAGTCGCTGAAATAGTCCCGTGCGCCACGACAAACCGTTCTGATCGCGCCCACGTCAGTGCCAGGGGCGATTATACGCTGGTCTGCTCGGCTTCCGAAGCGTCCGACGTGCGCCCGCTTCCGCAACATCCAGTACACCTCTGCGCAAGAGGAAAGTCGCCGTTCGCGTCGGAACGTCTGCTCGCGCCTGTCTCATGTGGCGTGGCGCCGCTGTTCAGGGTAGTACTGTGGCGCTTCGCGGCGATCGAACATTCCGTAATCGCGAATGACTCGCACCTGTCTCA
>JBJMNM010000391.1:0-4990 GCA_045804305.1 Gemmatimonadaceae bacterium
GGCGGCGTGGTGGCCGCATGGGAGGCCGTCCGTCTCATGAAGGCCCTCGGCCTGCGCCCGCGCCGCACCATCCGTGTGGTGGGTTGGACGAACGAGGAGAACGGCACGCGCGGCGGCCGCGGCTACCGGGACGCGCACGCGGCCGACGTGGACAAGCACGTGTTCGCGATGGAGTCGGACAACGGCGTGTTCCGTCAATTCGGTATCGCCGCCGTCGGCACCGACTCGGCGCTGGCGATGCTGCGCCGCATCGCGCCGCTCCTCGCGCGCATCGGGGCCGACTCGGTGAGCAGGGGTGGCGGCGAAGCGGACATCGGACCGCTGCTGGCCGCCGGAGTGCCGGGCGCCGGCCTCGAGGTCGACGGCACGCGCTACTTCTGGTACCACCACACGAATGCCGACACGCCGGACAAGCTCGACCCGAGGGACGTGGCGCGCTGCGTGGCGACGATGGCGGTGTACGCGTACGTGCTTGCGGAGATGCCGGAGCGCTTACCGCACAGCGCAGCTACGCGGTAGCGCACGACATCACGGATTGACCGTGACCTTGATGTCCTTCAGTCGCTCGACCGGGCGCACGTCGAACACCCCATTCATGAAATCGAGGTGCATGCGGCTCGAGAGCGCCACGTCGCTGCCGATCACGCCGTCGAAGGCGACGAAGGTCCAGCGTCGATCGGGCGTGATCGGACTGTTGTGGAGCGTGATGGCGTAGTCGCCGTCGCTCAACGTGATGTCGCGCGCGACGAAGTGCGTCTGCTCCCGATCCGGGCCGAGCCCGCCCATGGTCATGCGTCGTGCCGCCACGGGCGTGCGGGGCAGCTTCCGCAGCAGCGCCGTGGTCACGTACGTCCCCTCGGCGCCGGTATCGAGCCCGAACAGGACGGGGCGGCCATCCTTCGTCACCAGTCGTACGACCGGGTAGCCGACCCAGAAGAGATTGCGTGGCGCGCGAACGTCGCGCCGCGGTGGACGAATCGTGATCGTACCTTCGCCGGCGTCGAGGGTGACGTCGAGATGGCGGAGCAGGTCGGTGCCGATCACCCCGGCGATCGGGACCGACTCCAGGATGCCGTGAGCGACGCGGCGGTCGAGGCGCAGCGCGCCCGGCGACACCAGCGCGGCCGTGATGCCCTGGGCCACCACGGGACCGAGCGCAAGCGAGTCGATGAAGACGGCACGTGCCGGAATGTGACCGGCGACGACGCCGAGTGCGAGCGTGTCCGGCGCCGCGAGCGTGACCTTCGCGTCGACCGCCACGGCCGCGGAGAGGAGCGTCATGCTCGCTCCCGTATCGAGCCAGAATTCTTCCTCGCGGCCGTTCACGCGCACCGTGACGATGGGTGTGCCGAAGGCGCTGCGGCGCATCGGGAGCACGACCGGCTCATCGGGAAGAGTGATCACCGGCGACGGCACCGACTTGAGCGCGCGGGCCCAGCGCTCCACCCCCGCCTGCTGGACGATCGGGTCCACGCCGGCCGTCGCGCTGTCGATGTCCTCCGGCAGATTGGCGAGCGCCGGCCAGTCGGAGCGCCACGACAACGCCATCGTGAGCGCCACACGCGACCGTGTGCGCACGTGGAAGTCGTTGGACCTCGCGTGCAGCGCGCCAAACACCACCGCCGCGGCGTCGGGATCGCTCTCCATGAGCGTGCGCAGCGCCGCGGCGAAGGTGCGCTCGTCCACCGAGCGGGCGGACTTCTCCGCGTTGAGCACGTCGAGCACCTCGACGTCTGCCCAGAAATCGTGAGAGGACGAGTTCCGCGTCCGGAGCGACCAGCGCGCCTTGTCGATGGAGACGGTGAACGGCGCCTCGATGGTGTCCGTGCGCAACCCCTCGCTGGCGCGGCCTTCCACGATCGATACCGCGTCGTACTCCGGGCCGCCCTGGCCGACCATGCGGCAGGCCGTCGCCGCCAGGAGCGCGACGGCGAAGGGCGAGAGGTGTGAGCGGACGAGACGGCGCATGCGGCGGGTAGGGAGGACGGTTCGACCAAGCGTCCCTTCCTGCAATAGACTACCCGGGCCCCGGTTCCGACACCTTCCCTCCGCCGACCGTCCGTTACGGGGTGTCGGCCGCTCGGCTCAGGGACAGGCGGACGAGGAGCGTCCGGCCCGGCGCGGGCTCGTAGAACTTGCCGGCTGTGGCGTTCACGCTCACGGACCCTACGTAGCGCACGCCCGTGAGGTTTTGCAACGCCACCATGGGCGCGAGCTGGGCGCTGCCCAGCCGGACGTGGCTGCCCACCGCGGCCCCGAACACCGCGCGGCCAGCCGCCTGGGCGCTGTTCGCATCGTCCACGTCCATGGCGCTCGCGATGTCGGCGGTGGCCGAGAAGGTCGCGCTTCCGCTCCGATAGGAGACCGCCGACCGGAGCGACTGTTCGGGTATTCCCGGAATGCGATTGCCGGCGAATGACGTGGTGCCCACCAGGTACTCGAGATAGCGGAAATGCGAATATGTGTACGCCGCGTCCACACCGACCGGGCCGGCGCTCGCCTGGAGCCCGAGCTCGCCTCCCCGCCGCACCGTCCGGCCTGCGTTGCGGTAGTACACGCGCCCCGCACCGTTGGGAATGGCGAACGGCACCAGCTCGTCCCGCACCCGCGACTCGAACAACGCGAGATCCCACCGCACGCCGAGCAGCGGCAGCAGGCCCTTGCCGCCCACCTCCACCGAGATGGTGCGCTGCGGCTGAAGATCGGGGTTGAAACCGGCCGAGCCGTCCGGCTTGTTGCCCAGCTCCGTGGTGGTTGGCGTCTCGAAGCTGCTGGAGACGTTGGTGTAGAGCGACGCGAGCGGCGCGGCGCGCCAGACGACTCCCACCGCGGGGCTCAACGCGCGGAGTGTGCGGTCGCCGGAGTCATCCGGATTCGTGGCGGAGATCAATCGGTCGCGCACCTGGAAGCGGACGGCATCGGCGCGCACGCCGGCCGACGCGAGCAGCCGCGGCGTGAGCGACAGCTCGGCACGCGCGAACGGGCCGACGCTCGTGACCAGCTCGCGCTGATCCTTGCGGAGCGCTCCGCGCAGCGCGGCGCCGTCGGGGCAGGTGCGCGAGGTCGCGGTCGCGTCGACGCAGTTCTCCGATTCCAGCCGATCGTCGTGCTGCCACTGTACGTCGGCGCCCGCGGCGACACGCGTCGCGCGGCCGCCGAGCGCCCACTCGTCGCTCGCACGGAGCGACGCGCCGCCGCTGGAGCGATCGACGTCGACGGTGGCGAAGGTGAGCGGATTGGCAAGCGTGCGCACGCCACCGTACACGATGGCCGTGAGCACGCCCTGCGCGCTGATCGCGTGATCGACCGTGAGCGCCAGGTCGCCCTGGCGCACGATCTTGCCCGCCTGCTTGCGCACGGAGAACGGGTCGGCCATGCGGGGCTCGGAGTCGAGCTGTGCCCGCGTCAGCGCGCCCGGATTCTCGGCATGCGACACGTCCGACACGCGCGCGGCGAGGGAGATCGTTGTGGGCGAGCCTTCCGGCGGAGCCAACACGAGACGCAGGGCACCGCGCGTGGCGCGCTGGTCGGAATAGTCGCGGAAGCCGCGGCCATTCACGCGGGCGAGCGACGCCGTATACCCGACGCGCTCGAGATGTCCCGCGGCGCCGGTGGCGCTCACGGTCGGCGTGTTGCCGCCACCGGCAATGCGCACGTACGGCGCGACGCCCAGTGGCGACGGTGCGCCGGAGCGCACGTCGATCACGCCGCCGGCCGCGTTCCCGTAGAGCGAGGACGCGCTGCCACGCACGACCTCCACGCGGTCGGCGCTCTCGATGTCGAGCGCGTCCACCGGCGTCTGCCCGTCGGGCATGGTGATCGGTACGCCATCCTGGAGCACGCGCACGCCGCGCACGCCGAACTGCGTACGCGCGCCGAATCCGCGAATGCTCACGCGCGGGTCCTGCGCGGGGTTCTGCCGGTTGGCGAGCGCCACGCCGGGCACGACAAAGAGCAGCTCGTCGACCGACAGCCGGCGCAGCGCGGCGAGCGAATCGGGCCGCACGATCGTGACGGCGTACGGCAGCTCGAGCGGCGCACGCGGGCCCTCACGCGTCGCGGTGACGCGCACGGGCGGCAACGCGGGGCGGGCGCGGGCGGTGTCCTGTGCGGCAGCCGCGCCTGGAATGGCGATGAGAGCGAGACAAGCGAAGCGCAGACGCATCACCAAAAGTACGTGTGTCGTGGGGTGACGATAGGATCGGACTACCCGACCAACGCTCAGCTACGACTGGATGCCGGTCAGCGCAGCTTGTCCAGCGTTGCTCTTACACTGTCCAGCCCGCCGTGTAGCCCACCACGCTGCACCCACAGCAATCGCCCGTCGCCGGAGATCAGGTACGTCTCCGGCACGCCGACCGCCTGGAAGGTGCGCTGGATCTCGCCGGTCGGATCGTGCGCGATCCGAAATGGCAGCTTCTCCGCGTCGGCGAAGCGCTTCACGCGTGTGCCGTCGCCCTTGTCCACGCTCACCGCGAGCACCGTCAGCCCATGCGGCGCATACGCTCGGTCGATCGCCGCGAGATCCTGCATCTCCTCTCGGCACGAGGTGCACCAGGTCGCCCACACGTTCAGCAGCACGGGGCGCCCAGCGCCGACGCGCACGGAGTCGCCCGCCATGGTGCGCACCGCGTACGCCGGGGCCTGGTCGCCCACGCCGAGTGGCCGGAAGGCCGCGCCACGATCGGACGACGACGAGCACGCCGCCGCCAACACGAGCGCCGCGAGAGCGATGGCGCGGGTCATTCGATCGTGCCCCGCCGCACGAAGACGCGCGCGTCGCCCACCGCCGAAAGGGGCATGATCGCATTCGGATCTTTCATGTCCATGTGCGCGTCGTGCGCCGCCGCCGCGATCGGCTGTTCCGACCACGCCACGGCGACGCGCTCCTTCGTCGCGGCCACGACGGGGAAGCCCGCCGCGCGGCCCGAGTCGCTGAGCGTCGCCGGCTCGCTCCATGAGGCGCCGCGATTCTTCGAGGTGCGCACCA
>JBJMNM010000392.1:0-2415 GCA_045804305.1 Gemmatimonadaceae bacterium
ATGCGCCCCGATACCCTCGGCGCCGGTTTCAGGAGCGCCGCGGATGCGACCTCCCGCCTGGCGGTCTGGGACGGCGCCACGCTCGCCCAGGCAGCGCAGCGTCTGCGTCGCGTGCGCGTCGTGGGCGACGGCGCCGGATGGCAGTCGGCCGCGAACGGCACGCTCGGCGCGCTCATCGTGGAGCACAGTAGCGAAGGCGGCAGCGAAGGCGCCGGCTCCGCCGGCGCGCGCGACGCGTGGGGCATCACCTGGTTCGATCCAACGATGGCCGACGATCGCGGCATGCCCGTGCGCGCCGGCGCCGGCACCCGCGTCGCCGACGAAACGCTGCTCGACGAGCCAGCCGTCTATCCGGGCGCGAGCGACAGCGTGGTGTCCGATTCGCTGCATCAGATCGCCGGAGTGGAGATGGCGTCCACTCTCTCGCGGTTCGTGCATTCGTGGGCGCTCCAGAACTTCCGTCTCCTCTTCGGCGACCTGCCGGCGAACCGTCCGACCATGGTGCGGCGCCGGGATGTGCGCGCGCGGGTCGCGGCGCTCGCGCCATTCTTCGTGCAGGGCGGCGAGGTGGTCCCGGTGCAGGCCGCGGACTCCCTGTACTGGGCGCTCGAGCTCTACGCCGCGTCGTCGACATATCCGCTCTCGCAGCGGTTCACCGTCCTTGGTGAGGATCGCGGCTATTTCCATCACGCCGCCACGGCGCTCGTGCATGCGGCGAGCGGTCGCGTGCGCCTGATCCAGGCGCAGACTCCCGACCGCGTCGCCGAGAGCTGGTTCGCGCGATTCCCCCGACTGTTCGTGCGCCCCACGTCGCTCTCGGCGCCGCTCCAGGCCGCGCTGCCGCCCGTCACCGACGGTGCGCGCGTGCAGGCGCTGGCGTTTTCCATCGCCGGCTTCCGCGCCGACAGTCTCGAGGTCCGGCACTTCGCGTCTCCCGATGGCGCCGACTCGGCCGCCGTGCACGAGCCGACGCATGTGGCGCTGCCGACCGCCGGCGTTGCGTCGCTCTGGCCGCTGCTCGACGATCAGGAGCGAGTGCGCGGCGTCGTGGCCGCCGGCGGCGGAGCACAGCGTGTCACGAGCTGGATCCCCGTCGTGAGCGACGGCCAGCGCTGGGGCGCCGTGCTCGACCGGATGCGCGCCATCGATACCTCGAGTCGAGAGAGCGGCCTGGTACGATCGCCGCTCCGGGCGGTGCCGGTGGGCGAGCATGCGCTCTACGTGCAGGCCGTCTTCCAATGGCGGCCCGGTGGGAGTCCGCGCTTGCTCCACGTGGAATCGCTGTTCGGCGATTCGCTCCGCGCAGGTCCCACGCTCGCCGCGGCACTCGGCGCACCGGCACCGGTTCCCCTGAGCGAGCCCGCGCCACGCGATCTGCGCGCGCGCGCGGACAGTCTGTATCAAGCGATGCGCGACGCGCTGCGACGCGGCGACTGGACCGCATTTGGCCGCGCATTCGACGCGCTGGGCGCCTCGCTGCGGCCGGGTCCATGAGCTTGCCCGACGCATGGGCCGCGTCTAGCTTGCCACGGCTGTTCCCATGACTTCGAACATACCGGAGAAGGCGTGAACATCCACGAATATCAGGCCAAGGAACTCCTGCGCGCCGAAGGCGTGCCGATCCCCCCGGGCGAGGTCGCGAAGACGCCCGAGGAGGCCGAGGCGATCGCGAAGAAGCTGGGTGGCATGGTGGTCGTGAAGGCGCAGGTCCACGCGGGTGGCCGCGGCAAAGCTGGCGGCGTGAAGCTCGCCAAATCCCCCGCGGAAGCCCGAGAGATAGCAAAGAAGATCCTCGGAATGCAGATCAAGGGGCTCACCGTGTACGGTGTGCTCGTCACCACCGCCGCGGACATCGCGAGCGAGGCGTACGTCGGCATCATCCTCGACCGCGCGAGCAAGAAGCCGGTGTTCATGGTCAGCCCGGCCGGCGGAATCGACATCGAGGAAGTCGCCGCGACGACGCCCGAGAAGCTGCTCAAGCTGCCGATCGATACGCGGTACGGGCTCACGCCATATCAGGCGAACGAGCTCGGCTTCTTCCTGTTCGACGACGTGAAGAAGGTGCGCGCCGCCGCGAAGATCATGACGGCGCTCTATGGCGCGTTCATGAAGAACGGCTGCTCGCTCGCCGAGATCAACCCGCTCGTGGTCACGCCCGCGGGCGACGTCGTTGCGCTCGACGCGAAGATGGTGATCGACGACAACGAGCTCGAGCGCCATCCCGAGCTCGAAGTCCTGCGCGACGAGACCGCCGAGGATCCGAGCGAAGTCGCGGCCCGCAAGGCGAACCTCACCTTCATCAAGCTGGAAGGCAACGTGGGCTGCGTGGTGAACGGTGCGGGCCTCGCCATGGCGACGATGGATCTGGTGAAATACTACGGGGGCGAGCCGGCCAACTTCCTGGACATCGGCGGA
>JBJMNM010000393.1:0-15051 GCA_045804305.1 Gemmatimonadaceae bacterium
GACGGCCTTCGTTGCGACGCCCTTGGCCGCCGATTTGGCCGCGCTCTTTTTCGCGGCGCTCTTTTTTGCCGCGCTCTTTTTCGCGACGCTCCCTGTCGTGCCGGCATCGCCCGCGCTTTTCATCGCGATGCGCTTTGTCGTGCCGACATCGACCGCGCTTTTCTTCGTGATGCGCTTTGTCGTGTCGACATCGGCCGCGCTTCGCGATCCGATGCTTTTCACGGTGGTAGTGGATTTCTTGGCAGCCATTTGCTCTAGTGTACGGTCTGGGTATCCGCCGAGGCGCCGGGATCATCGAATCCCGATCCCTCCATCATCGAACGAAGATCATCGAGCGCAATGCGACCATCGAACTGCAGCATGGCTCGCTCGATGATCTGCTCGAGTTCGGCGGGGTTGAGCGCTCCGGCGCCTGAGAGTGCCAGCAAATGCCCCCACGCCTCCGGGGCGAAGCGGCCACGCTCGTGCGGCCCAAGAACGCGAATCGTCATGTCTCCTCGTGCTGCCGCCGCCCCAGGGTAATCGATCGCCCTGTGCCACGCGGCATCGTTGCAACTCGTTGGACACCGGAAGGGGGTGCCGGGTCCGGAACTCCTCGACCGGCGCGTGCGTCGAACCGCGTTGCCTGTGGGAGGCCGCGACGCGAGAACGCCGATGATCGCTCTAAGGTAGTGGCCGCGTCAACCGGGCGGACAAATCGTCCGCTCGCGACCTTGAAAAGCGCCTCAGAGCAGCCCGGTGATTTTCTCCGTAACTCGTTGTGGATCAAAGTGATCCACGTTCACAACGAGCTCCGCCGACTCGTAGACCTCCCGCCGAGCCGCCAACAGGCGGTCCAACTCGCCACGCGGGTCCGGGCGATTGAGCAGTGGGCGGCCAGTCGCCGTGGCCCCCATGCGCAGGATCGCCACGCCGGGGCTGACCTTGAGGTAGACGAGCTTGCCCGGCGGCCGGAGCAGGGCCACGGTCTCGGGTCGGGTGACCCAGCCGCCCCCCGGCGAAAGGATCATGTTGCCGAGCTCCGTCAGGTCGAGCGTGAGGGTGTGCTCGAGATGCCGGAAGTGCTCCTCCCCGTGCTGTCCGAAGATCTCCGGAATGCTCATCCCCTCGCGCCGGGTGATCTCGGTGTCGAAGTCCAGAAAGCTGCGCTGGAGCGCGTTGGCCAGCAGCGCGCCGACGGTGGTCTTTCCCGATCCCGGCAGTCCCACGAGGATCAGATGGGGCAGCGATGGATCAGCCGCCGAGACGGGCTGCGACGTGCGAAAGGTAGCCATCGAGGTTCCGTTGAATTTCGGCGAGCGAATCCCCGCCGAACTTCTCCAACATCGCGTCGGCGAGCACCAACGCGGTCATCGCCTCCGCAATCACCCCCATCGCGGGCACGGCGGTCACGTCGCTCCGCTCGGCCACGGCGGACGCGGATTCACCGGTGGCCACGTCGATCGTGCCGAGCGGCCGCATGAGGGTACTGATCGGCTTCATCGCCACGCGCACCACGAGCGGCTCGCCGGTCGTCATCCCCCCTTCCAGCCCACCTGCCCGGTTGGAGGTGCGGCGCACGTTGCCGGCGCGCGTGCGGCCTGGCGCGAGCGTGATCTCGTCGTGCACTTCGGCACCGGTGACGCGCGCCGCCTGAAAGCCCATGCCGATCTCCACGCCCTTGACCGCGGGGATGGACATGATCGCCGCGCCGAGGCGCCCATCGAGCTTGCGGTCCCACGAGACGTGCGAGCCGAGGCCCACCGGAAGCCCGTCGGCGATCACCTCGCAGACTCCACCCAGCGTATTGCCGGCCCGCTTGGCCGCGTCGATGCGCTCGATCATCGCGCGCTCGGCGTCCGGGTCGAGCGTACGGAGCTGCGATGCATCTGCTGCTTCGTTGAGCCGCTCGGGCAGCGCGTCCGGACGCCTGGCATCCACGCCCCCCAGATGCACGAGGTGGCTGCCGATGGAGACGCCGAGCTCCGAGAGCAGGCGGCGCGCAATGGCACCAGCCGCCACCCGCGCGGTCGTCTCCCGTGCCGACGCGCGCTCAAGGATGTCCCGCGCGTCCTCGCGATCGTACTTGAGAAGACCGGTGAGGTCCGCATGCCCGGGCCGCACCCGGGTCACCGCGCGGCGTCGTGGCGCACCGGCCGCGTCCTCGGCGCGCGGCGCGGGATCCATGATCTCCTGCCAGTTCTTCCAGTCGCGATTGCGGATGAGCATCGCGATCGGGCTGCCGATCGTCTCGCCCGCACGGACACCGGAGAGGAGCTCCGCCGTGTCCCGCTCGATCTGCATCCGACGTCCGCGTCCGTACCCCTGCTGCCGGCGCGCCAGCTCGGCGTCCACGTCGGAGGCGAGCAAGGGCAGACCGGCCGGCATCCCTTCCAGGATGCTGACGAGTGCCTGCCCATGCGACTCGCCGGCGGTAGTGAAGCGAAGCATTCGAGAACCACACTCGGGAAAGACGCGAGCCCGGCACCGTGCCGGGCTCGCTGCTTGTCCTAAGCTACATCAACGTCAGCCCCATGGTCATGGTCCGGGCTTGATGTCCGTCGCGGTCACGTCGATCACGACGAGTCCCTTCGACGAGACACCGAACAGCTTGAGCACGATCGAGGGGTCATCGCCCGGGAAGGGCAGCGATGCGCGGAGCGGTCCGGTGAGGTTCAACTTCGTGGTCAGCGTCCCGCGGCTCGTGAAGTAGGCCACGTCCACCAGATCCACCTGTCCGTTGTTCGACGCCACGAAGGCGAGTCGAGAAGCGGCCGCCGTGTTCGTGCCGTCCGCGTCGGGGTGGAAGGTGATGCCCGCGCCCACATCGAAGGTGGACGCGGTGCCCTGCAGTCGTTGCGTGAACGGCTCCGTCACCGAGGCGAAGTAGGAGTCGTTGCCGTGCACCGCGAGCGACTTGCCGTACTTGTCCAGCGCCAGGCCGAAGAGCTGATCCGACGCGTTGTTCACGAGGTCCGCGACGTTCAGGCTGGGCGAGGCGTACGAGTAGCGGTCCGCCACGCTGCCGTCGTCCTTGAGCAGGAACACGCGGGCGTACGGCGTCTTGTGTCCTTCACCGAAGGCGATCCAGTTGCCGTCGGCGCTGGACGCGGCGTACGTCGTATCGGTGAGGCCGAGCGACGCTTCGTTCAGATTGACCTGGGCGTCGATGTCCGAGGTCGGGACCGCAGCCTGCAATGCGGCCACGGTCGCGGCGATGCCGAGCGAGCTGCTCGCGCAGGTGGGATTGGCCGTGGTGCCCGTCGCATGGTCGCACAGCGTGAGAATGTCGCTCGCCGTGGTGTTCGCCGGCGCCGGTGTCACGCCCGCATCGTCGATGTTGGCGATGAGGTACGAGTTCGCGTCTCCACCGGCCGTGGCGAAGGCAAGGATGAAGCGCTGGTCGGGCGCCTGCGCCGCGGGGTCGAGATAGCGCACCGTGCCGGCCGTGGCGGCAGACGTGGGGCGCGTGGAGAGATAGAGGCGGCCGGCCTGGCTCTGCTGCACGTACTGCGGACGATCCGAGAAGAGGATCGGCCCGGTGAGCGTGAGCCGGATCTTGCCGGTCTGCGCATCACGCAGCTCGCTGACCTTGTACAGGAGCGAGATGCGCGTCAGGATGCGGTTGTTCAGGTCCTCCTTCATGCCGGAGGGGGTGGCGGCACCGATGTAGACGCGGCTCAGGTTCGTGCCGCCCGAGTTCGCGACGTACATCGTGTCCTTCGCCACCGCCGTGCGAGACAGCGTCATGCCCCATGGCTGCGAGCCGACGAAGATGCCGTTTGCATCGAACGTCTTGGCCGACTGCTGCCAGACCTCGATCCGGTTGGCCGTGATGTTCGACGCGAAGACGTTCCCGCGCGTCGGGTCGACCACGACGTCGGCGATGGTACCAGACCGGCTCGCCGGCAGCGCGTAGGTGTGGCCATACACGATCAGCGAGGAGTCGACCTTCGCCAGCGCCGCGTTCTGCTGCGGCGAGTTCACGTTGGCCGGCAGCGAGTAGCCGACGCGTCCGCCCAGGTCATAGGCGAAGGTGACGACGGCGACGGTCTTGCCCTGCGAGGTGGCCGTGAGGTTCAACGGCAGCCCGACGACGGCGGTGGACGGGTAGGGCGACGCCTGCGGGAAGCTGTCGCGCTTGACGACGGCGTTCGCCGCGTCGCGCAGCTCGAAGCCGACCCAGGTGATGCCGTTGCCGACCGCCGTGACGCTGAGCGAATCGGCGAGCTCGAGACGCGGCGGGATGGTCTGATAGACGCGCGGTGGCGGCGCCGCACCGTTGCGCACGGCGATGAATACCGGCGTGGACGAACCGGCCTGACCGCTTGCGTCCTGCGAGATCGGCGTGATGGTGATGACGCTGCCCGCCGGCGCGTTCGCCGGGATCTGGATCGTCGCCGACACCGTGACGTCCTTGGTCGGCGAGGCATAGGTCCACACGACCGTCGTGTCGAGCGGGTTGACCCAGCTGGACGCGCCCTGCATGCGGAAGCCGAGCTTGGCGACGCCGTTGGGGTGCGTCGCGTTCAGCGTCACCGTGAGGCCGGCCGCCGCGGTCGCGCTGTCACCCTTCACCGGCGCCAGGAAGGTGACCCTGGGACCCGTGACCAGCTGGATGATCACGAGGGAGGTGTCGGCATTCCCCGATGCGTCGCGCGTGTAGCCATATACCCACAGCGAGTCAGCCGTGCTGTCGACCGGCTGAACGACCTTGAGGTAGCGGCTGATGGTGGTGTCGCGCAGGCCGGCGACAAACACGCCAGTCTGCGGCGCCGTCACGAGCGAATAGCGCTGCACCGTGTCGGCCGTGCCGAGTGCGGCGCTGCCGCGTGCGGTCACGCCCCGGAAGCTCACCGTGGACAGCGCGATGTTGTCCTGAATCCGCGCTGTGACCAGGAGCGAGTCCCCGATGTTCAGCTTGGACGTCGGCTGTGGCGCGACGAAGGTGAGCGTAGGCTTCTTGCCGTCGATCACCGTGAATCCGAGCGTCGGACCGGGGCGCGTGACGAGGCCCGACCCATCCTTGGCGAAGCCGACGACAGTGTAATTGCCGGTCAGCAGCGTGTCGGGCAGCACCCAGCCGTAGGAGGCCGGCGCGAAGTTCGTGGGGTTCGTGCCCGTGGGCACGAAGGTGCTCTCCGCGCGCACCACCACGGTGTCGATGGACGTGCGAAGGCGCAGCACGCGGTATCCCACGTACTGAATGCCGGCGCTGTCGGTGGCCGCGACCGTCACGTCCAGGGTGTCTCCGCCCTTGGTCAAGCGGCCGGACTTCGACGAATAGAGCGTCACCTTCGGCGTGGTGGTGTCGTTCACCGTGACGGTGATCGAATCCGTCTTGAAGTTCGTGGACGCATCACCAGCGGTGGAGCGGATCACGAGCTTGTCGCCCGCCTTGAGACCCTGAAGCGGGAGCGGCACGGTGCGCACGCCGGCCGCGACGGTCGGGTTGTAGACCGCCGTGTCCGCCTTCAGGATGGAGGCGCTGAGGCTGATCGTTGTATTGAGGATCTGCACGCCGACGTTGTCCGTGGCGGTGACGACGACGGATACGGGCTTGTCGAGATCCACCGTGTTGTTGGTGCCCCCCGTCAGCGCGAAGCTCAGCGTCGGCGCCGTGACGTCGGTCGCCGGACCTGTCGGTAGCGGCGGCTGCGTGGGGAGTCGCGTGTCGCAGCTCATCGCGAGCGCGCCACCGAGCACGAGCGCGGCGAGCCGCGCGGAATGACGGAGAAGGGTCATGATAGCTCCACGGAGCGGCTAGTGCCGCACCGCCTCAGGGGACTGCTGACCTTCATCGATGATGTGCGGCGTGATGAGGATCAGCAGGTCGCGACGGGTCTCTGTCCGCGAAGTGACACCGAATAGACGGCCAATGAGCGGGAGATCGACGAGCAGCGGCAATCCGGACTTCGAGAGCTGGACGGTGGTCTGGGTCAGGCCACCGATGACGACGGTCTGGCCGTCCGGCACGAGGAGCTCCGACCGGCTGCTGTTGTTGTCGATCAGCACGCCGTTCGGGCCGAAGGTGGCACCCGAGTTCACCGTCTCGACGCGCATCATGATCTGACGGTTGTTGGTCACGCTCGGCGTCACGCGCAGCGTGACACCGGTCTGCACGCGCTCCACCGCGATCGGGCCGGTGAGCGAGGTGCCCGCGCCGCCAGCGGTGGGCACGAACGGCACCTGCGAGCCCGACACCAGCTCCGCCGTGCGGTTGTTCAGGATGGTCACGCTCGGCTCGGCCTGCACGTCGAGCAGCGACACTTCCTGCAACGCGTCCAGGAAGGTGGTGAAGTCGAAGTTGCCGAGCGCCGTGGAGTAGATGAGGCGCAGCGCGGCACCCGGCACGGAGCCGGACGCGTTCGCGATCGCGGACACCGTGTTGCCGCCGAGGATGACCCGCGGCGGATCGCTCGGGCTCCCCACCTTGCCACTGCTGTCGGCGCGCTGCACCAGGTTGCTGAAGAACTGGTTGCGGGAGCCGAGGTCGTAGCGCAGACCCAACGCGTCCAGGTCCGTGCGGTTCACGAGCACGATCTTGGCCTTGATGTTCACCTGCGGCTGGCGCAGGTCCAGCGTCTCGGCGAAGAGCACGAGGTCGTCCACGACGCTCACCGGCGCCGTGATGCTGATGCTGTTGGTGACTTCATCCGCCGACACGCTGCCGCGGCCGCGGCAGACGTCCTGACCATTGGTCGTCGTGGTCGGCGAGTTGCCGCCGCCGAGCGTGGGCTGAGCCGGCGGTGGGCCGGCGACCGGTGGTTGGCCGGCGGCCGGAGCGGGCGCGCCTTCGCGAGCGGGCGGAATGCACTGAATGAGGCGCTGCTGGATCTGCGAGGCCACCGCGGTCGCGCGCTGGTAGTTCAGGCGCACGATCCGTGTCATCAGGGGCTCCGTCTGCATCCGCATCGCGACGCGCTCCTGCGTGTCCACGATGATGATGCCGTTGGCGTCCTCGGTCGCCGCAAGGCCCTGCGAGCTGAGGATGGCCTGGAGCGCGACGTCCCATGGTTGGTCGCGGATCTCGGCGTCGACCTTCACGTTGCCCACCGACATGCTGGGGATGATGGTGCGGCCGGAGAATGCGGCGAACGCCGCGAGTACGTCGCGGATGTCGCTGCCCTGATAGGTGACGGTGATGCGCGGCTGCTGCGATCGTTGCGACGCCTGCTGCGTGACGTGCAGCGGGCGTTCGTCGAGGTTTTCAGCGCGGTTGGCGGGTGTCGGCCGCTCCGCCGGGTTGGACGCCAGCGTCGTCGGCGTAGCCGGCGCGGGTGCAGCCCTGTCCACGACGGGCGCCGGCTTGTCGGCGACAGCCGCGGTCGACTGCGACGCGGCCGGGGTGACGTTCGGGGTGGGCTTGCTCGGTGCGGGCGCCGGCTTGTCGGCGGCCGGCTTGCCCGCCGCGAGCTTGTCGGCGAGGCGATCCGGACCCGAGGCGACCGTCACCGTCGTGTTGCCGCCGACCTTCCAGGCGGCGAACTGCGCGCCGGAGTCGGTCTCCACGGCGACGTGCACCAGACCCACGGTGCGCCATACGCGGTAGGAGCGCTCCTTGTCGAGGTACATCACGACGCGGACGGTGCCCTTCCGGAACTGCGAGTAGCGGATGTCCGTCACACCCCCGCGCGCCGCGCGGTCGTACGGGATGGGCGGGAAACCGAGCGACGCACCGTCGATGTCGATGACGATGCGATCCGGCCCCTTGAGGGTGAACTCGCTCACTTTCACGGCGCCGCCGACACCGATCACCATCTCGGCCTTGCCGGATATGGGGACTACGCTGAGAGCAGTGACTACGCCCTCGGCCGCCGGGCGGGCGGACGCCAGTCGAGCACTCGGCCCGACCGCGATGACCGCTGCAATGAGGACCGCCTGGACTGACTTCATTTAATCCTCGCCTTATCGTTGTCGATCAGCATCAGGGAGTCCTGGCGGCTGAGCCCGAACTCATCGATCGTGAAGATCACGCCACGCGGCTTGATCTGAGCAACACGCATGCGGCCCAGCGGCATTCCCGTTCCGACGCGGTACTGCGCGTTGGTCAACACGTCGCGGAAGATCGCCACGCTGCGACGCTGCGACGCGTCATACAGCACCCCGACGAGCTTGAGGTCGGAGAGCAACGGACGGAGGTCTTCGGTGAGGATCAGCGAGAAGAAGGGATCGCGCCGCCCGCCATTGTCGTAGAGGAAGACCTCGCGCGTGACCTGCGGGAGGATCTGCGCCGGCTGAATCCCGGCGAGCCCGGGACCGGTGCGCCGCGCATTCGCCGACGTGATGCCCGACGCGCCGGCGGCCGGGCCGGAGATGGGCGCTGCGGGCGCGGGCGCCGCTGCGGCCGTTCTCGTGGGCACGGCCTGTCCGGTCTGCGCGGACAGCTGCGCGTTCTCGGCGGCGACCGCACGCTGCGCGGCCTGCTTGGGGGCGTTGATGTTCGGAATGCTCTGCGCGCTCGCGTGTGACGCGGCGATGAGCACGATGGCCGCGACGGCGGCGACGACAGGGCGCGGGCTCACTATCTCTCTCCCGGAGCGGCCGGCGGTGCGCCGGCGCGGACGGTCTTCGGGGCAGCGGACGGGATGTTACGCGCCACGTACGTCTGGATCTCGAACCGCGCCTCGAGCTGCTGCGTCCTGACACCCTTGCGGCCAAGCGCGGCGCCGCCGGTTGGCGCAAGCGTGAGATTGATCGGCGCGACGATGCGCTGAAGGGATCCGATGTTCTGAAGCAGCACGGCGATCTGGTGATAGTCGCCGCGCAGGCTCAGGCGGTACTTGTATGCGTCGTACTGGTCGCCCTGCAGCAGCGGCAGTGGCTGCACGTCGGCGATGTCGAGGCCGACGCGGCGGGCCGCGGTGGAGACCTGCTCCAGCAGCGCCGGCACTTCGTTGCCGGTGGGAACGAGGCGCCGCATCACTTCGAGATCGGACGTGAGGCGGTCGGCTTCGGCCTTGAGCTCCTGCGTCTTGCCCTGCGCGAGCTCCGACTTGGCGCGCTGATTGAGCACGACGACCGAGTCCACGTGCGCCTGGGTCGCGTCGAGCTCGATCCGCTTGGGATCCCAGACGTACATGTAGAACGCGACGGCCAGCGCGATGGACCCCATCGCGGAGATGGCCATGTACTGATCGCGCTTGGTGACCGGCATGAGACCCATGGGCTACCTCACCGACACGGCCAGCGGGACGCGGCGCACGAGGGCGGCATCCGGGCGGTTATAGAGCAGGTCGAGCTGGAATTGCGTGACTTCCTTGCCGTTGTCGTTGGCACGCTCCGATTTCGCGAGCTGCACCTGATCGAAGTACGGTGAGGATTCGAGCTGCGTCATGAAGCGCGTGAGGGCCTGGATGTCGACCGTGTTGCCGATGAGACGAAGCCGCACGGTGTCGCGCGGAATCGCCGTCTGCACGTAGCGGCGCTTGTGCCCACCGGCGCCGTCCGGCGTCGGAGCGGGCGGCAACGTGCTCACCGCCTGCTGGGCCTGACCTGCGCCGGTGTAGGTGAGCGACACCAGCCACGTGTAGGGCGGAAGCGCGCGGCTCACCTCGTCCAGCACGTGTGGCCAGATGAAGCGATCGTCGTCGATGGCGCGGATGAGATTGAGCGACCGCAGGACCGTGTCACGCTTCGCTTCGGCCTTCTCGCGCTCCTTGAGGACCGCGGCGTACCGCGTGGAGTCCTGCACCGCCTTCTGTTGGGCCTCTTCCACCTTGGCCTCGCGCCGCGCTTGCAGGACGTACATGGCGGCAACGACCGAAAGCACCACGGCCGTGGTGGCAACGCCGCCGATGAGCCATGGCTCCGTCACCCGCTCGCGGATTCTCGCGAGCATGGCGCCGAAGTCGACCTTCGGAAGAGTTAGCCCTCCACCGCCGCCACCGCCGCCGCTGCGCTTCGCCTTCTTGCGGCCGGTGCCAGGGAGCAGATTGATCTCGATCATCGCGCGTCTCGGCTCAAGCGACCTTGCGCAACGCCAACCCGATGGGAAGCATCAGGAGCGGTGCGACCTCATCCGTGACGAGACTGTCCATCGCTCCGTCACGGATTCGCAGGTTGGCCAGGGGGTTGGCCTGCTGCACCGAGAGGCGCAGCCGGTCGGCGAGCACAGTGGTCAGGCCGGGGATTCGCGAGCCGCCGCCGCAGGTGTACACGGCGCGGACCTGCCCCCCGTTTCGTGACGACGTCGCGAGGAACGCCGCGGCGCGCTCGATGCCCACGGCGATTTCCTCGCCGCGACTCTCGAGCACCGCATCGAGGTGCGGCGACCGGTCATAGCCTTGCAGCAGCCGCTGCGCTTCGTCGGCCGAGACGGCGCGCTCACGCTGGAGATCCTCGCGAAAGCGCCGCGTGCCGACGGCGATGTCGCGCGTCAGGATCGGGACGCCTTCGTCGAGAATGTTGATGTTGGTGACCTCGTGGCCCATGTTCACGAGCGCCACGATGCCCTGCATCGCACTGGGGTGGTTCAGCTCGAAGGCGTTGTGCAGCGCGAAGGCGTCCACATCCACCATGCCGCCGTCGATGCCGGCGTCGGTGAGGATGCGCATCTTCGCCTCGATCAGCTCGCGCTTGGCGGCGACGAGCAGCACGCTCATCTCCACGCCGTCGGCGTCAGGATCGAGGATCTGGAAGTCCAGCTCGACGGATTCCATGTCGAACGGGACGTGCTGCTCGGCCTCCCAGCGCATCAACTCGCGCGCCTGCGCTTCCTTGACGCGCTCGATCTGGATCCTCTTGATGATCACGTCGCGGCCGCCGACGGCGGTCACCACGTTCTTTCCCTTCACACCCGCCTCCGTCAACGCGCTCTGAATCGCCTCGGCGACGATTCCCGGGTCCATGACCTCACCCTCGACGATGGCGTCCGCGAGCAGCGGAACGACGGCGACACGAACCAGCTCCGGTTCCTTCTTGGAGTGGTCGATCACCGCGACCTTGATGAGGCCGGAGCCGATGTCGAGACCTATGGAGGTTTTCGAGCGACCAAACAGTGCCATGGCGATGTTCGGAGGAGCGAGACACCGGCGAGGAGGGAACCACGAGTGCCGGCGATGCGTGAGCGAGCGGAGAAACTCTTGAACAGGTCGTGATCAGGACCGTCCGACGACTCGTCGCGATACTTGAAGCGTGGCCGTTGAACGATCAGCCTTGTTTGCGCTTACATACGACGCCAGCGGTGCTCGACTCCAGTCGTTCGGGCACTGTGTCGGTGCTCCCGGTCACTGGTACCGAAAACACGACCAACGCCGCGGTTGGTAACAACAAGTGGCATAATGCCGATGTGATTCGGCGCACGGCGCCCTGCATCCTGCACGGTTCAGTACGACCCGCTGAAGGTCCAGCGCGCGATCGGATGTGCTGTTCCGGAAGCGCCTCCACTGTCTGATTGCGCCGGTCGTTCCAGGATGAGTCGAGAGCGCCGGTGCGCGATGGACGACGAGCCGTCCCCGAATCGCACATCCGCCGTGATGGCATACAAGGAGGCGGAGATCCGCTGTATGCGGGTCCTCACCAGCGCGCCCCCGAAGGGCGGATGCACCTCGACGCTCCGTTCCTGGAAGCCGTGAACCGGGAGGGAGCCGTTATCGGCGGGCCATGACGCCAGCACCTCCGCCGCCGCGCGTCGGGCGAGCGCCTCCGCCTGGATGGACGCGACGGCGGATTGCTGCGCCCGCGCGAGCGCGCGGGCCGACGCAAAGGAGCCGGCCAGCAGCGCAGCCGCAAAGGCGAGGAGCGCCAGGGCGGTGAGCAAAGCGACGCCTTGGCGCCGCTGTCGTCGTGGGCGCATGCCGGAGTCAGGCCAACGCATGGTCACGGCCCCCCGGTCCGTTGGAGCGCCACGTCGGCCGAATCGACGTGCACGCTGTCTGCGCCAGCGACAGCCGAGCGCACCAGGGCAACCGTCGTGATGCGAACGCGGGCGATGCGGCTGATGTCGGCGCCTTCACCTCCAGGCGGTAGCTCGGAGCCGCCCGCGTCGAAGTAGCGAAAGCCCGTGCGCACGCCGGTGCCGAGCCGCCGCGCGAACGGTCCCGCGATCGGTTGCGGTGGTGCAAATCCCCGCACGGCATCGCTCCATTCGCGCATACCGAGCTGCCAGCTCCCATCACCGCTACGATAGACCACGTAGGCGATGGGACGCGTCAGACGAAGCATCGCGCCGACGGGCACGGTGTCCCGGTTGGCCAGGATGATCCGAAGCACGGGCCCCTCCCCATCCCCGCCCACCCGAACGGGGCAGCGTGCGACCGCGGCCCGCACGTCCGCAATGCGCTGCGCGCGCCATCCGCTCGTCGCCTCCGCATACCACCAGAGCGAATCACCGGCCCGCGGAGGCGAAGCGAGACCGCCGGGCGCGAGGTCGTCGCCGTCGCTGAGTGCGAGAAGCACCTGTCCGACTGCGCTGTCGCAGGCGACGCCGGTCGCGATGGAGGCGCGCAGCTGAAGCGCCGAGTCGCGCGCCTCACCGGCGGCGAGATCGCCCGCCGACGGGTCCAGATCCGCGAGCTCCGCCGGCAGGAGCATTGCGGCGGCTCGGCCCTGCGCCGCGCCTGCCACGATCCCCGTGACGCGTCGCGCCGTGCCTTGCTGCCGCAGCAGACTGGCCGATGCCGTACCAAGGACGACGGCACCAAGCGTCAGCGCAACGAGCAGCTCCGGGAGCGTGGTGCCTCGGCGATGGCGATCGAGGCGCGGCCTCAACACAGCAATGCGCTCCGGAGCGTGAGCGAGCGCCGCTCACTTCCCTTCCCCTGCCAGTCGACGCTGGCGTCGACGAGCGCGACCCCGCCGGCGGCCGATGCGACGATCCAGCGCTCGTGCAGGTCGGCCTCGTGGAGCTCGCCGCTCGAGGCACGCGCACAACCGGCGGCCGCCAGGCCGGCGAGGCGGAACGTGGCGCGCTGCATCGCCCGCCGCTCGCGTTCAGCGGCGACCACGGTGCGGAAGGAAAGGGCTGACGTACCGGCGATGCCCAGCAGTCCGACGCTCACGAGCATGAGCGCCACGAGCACTTCGACGACGGTCAGCGCGGGTCGCGCGCGCACCTGGAATCGCATGCGCTAACTCTCTCATCCACCCCAGGCGCATGCGACACCACTCGGCCGCACCCGTCGACGTTCGAGTGCAACGTGGAAAGGAGGAAGGGCACACCGGACCGGAGTCCGATGTGCCCTTCGTCGTTTGCGGAGTGCCCGACCGTCAGACCATCCGTGGTCGAGCCAATCGCTTACGTACCCTTACTTACAGGCCGGCTCGCCGTCGCCCGCCGTGGTGACCTTCGGGTTCACCGTGTTCACGCCGATGCCGCAGGTGAAGCTCGGGATCTGCGAGTGCGTCACCGTCGCCGACCAGTAGCCCTGGCCGATCGTGATGTTCGGCGTCGACACGCCCGTCGACGGCTTGAACTTGAGCTTCGTCGTGTCGCCCCAGATCACGTAGGTGCCCGAATCCGAGAAGAACGACTCCTCGGCCGTCACCAGGTTCCGGAGGTCCGACTTCATCGCCGCCGTGTACGCCTTCGTCTTCGTGTTGGCGAACTTCGGAATCGCGATCGCGGCCAGAATGCCGATGATCACGACCACGATCAGCAGCTCGATCAGCGTAAAGCCCTTCTTCAGGGAGGTTTTCATTGTCCTTTCCATGCTTGAGGATGCGGGCCGAAGGAGGGAACTGCGGGCGGCCGCGATGATGAAACCGGTGGGTTCCGGGCACACACAAAAGCAGCGATGATGCCACGAGAAATACATGTGTGTGCCATACACGCAAACGCTTGGCATTGAAGATGTTGCCCTATCGTCGCCGAAGCACGGGGAGGCCTCGCCCGTCTGGGCCGGTCTTGCACCTTGCAAGATTTCCGGGGATTAGCGCTATCGGGCCGTTCAGCACGACCGTCACGCTTTCCGGGGGCGGTCTTCCTCGCGAAATGAAAACCGGCGGCCATTTTTCAATGGCCGCCGCTCGTTCCTACGTCGATGCGATGGTGCGACGGGTCAGAGCCCGAAGCGCCCGGGATCGCTGCCTACCCGCGCCGTCGCGATCAGCTTCGGCACGTAATCCTGTGTCTCCTTCGGAAGAGCGGTGAGGATCCGGAAGAAGTCGGCGTCGGAGCCGCGCGTCTGGCCGGTGACTTTTCGCAGCGCCTTCGACACCGTACCCGCGCCGGAGTTGTAAGCAGCCGCGGCGAGATACCAGGAGCCAAAGCGGTCGTGCAATTGACTGAGATAGGTGAGGGCCGCGTCCGTGGACTTCGCGGGGTTCTTCCGCTCGTCGACGCCGCCTCTGACCTTGAGGCCGAACTGGCGCGCCGTAGCGCTCATGAACTGCCACATGCCCACCGCGCTCACCCGTGAGCGGGCGGTCGGATTGAAGTTCGACTCGATGAGCGCCAGATACGCGAGCTCGCGGGGCATCTGACGAGCGTCGAGCTTGGCGTTGATCATCGCCTCATACTTGTCCATTCGGTCGAGCGATTGCTTGAGGTCCCCCCTGAGCGTCGTGGTCAGCCGGTTCACCCATTTCTCGATCCGGGGATGGTTCATGTGGATGTCCAGCATCCCGGAAGCGACGTTTGTTACCGGCACCGCGAGCTTTGACTCCTTTACCGAGCTCGACAGATAGGTCAGCGCGATTGGCGCCGCAGGTGCCGCTTCCTCAGTCGAGCCCGCCAGAAAGGACGTCCGCTCCAGTCCAACCACAAGGGCGGAGAGCCCCATCGCAGCCGCAAGTACGGGAAAAACCGCACGCGCACGCAGGCGCGCGGCGAGGTGACCAAATCGCTGCACTCATGTCCTCCATCCAGTTGACCCTTATGAAGTTAAGCTGATCGACCCACGATTGTAGCCTTGTGTTTTGCACGCCTCTCCCCTTCAGTCCGCTTGAGACGTTGGGCCGGACGACCCAGCGGTGACCGGGAGGTGACCCACCTTCCTCATCGTGGCTACGGTACGTCTGCCTATGCACCAAATCGCCGAGTGTAGCTGTTCCTCTCGATGAGACAAATGTCAAATTATATCGATGCTGTGGGCAATCGCGTCCGACTGGTCTCGGTCGCCGCATCGCTGC
>JBJMNM010000394.1:0-7853 GCA_045804305.1 Gemmatimonadaceae bacterium
ACGTGTTCAACACGGCGCAGGCGTTGCTCGCGGCGCGTACCGGCGTATCGAGCGTCGTCGTCGCCCTGGGCCAGCTCGACGCGGCGGGTCACGACGGCATTCGCATCGTGCGCGAGGTGCGCACCGCCTTCGACAGCTCCGACGCCGAGTGCGACGTGATCGCCGTGGAGGCCGCATCGCCCACGCAGTTCGGCGCGTGCGCCACGGCGGGAGCGGATGCCGCCGCGGTCACGGAACAGCTCTGCCGTGCCCTTCTCGTCCACCCTCTCACCGATCGCGGCGTCGAGCAGTTCCTCGGAGACGTCGCGAGGCTGCGTCGTCTATGGCCGGTCAACTGATGCGCACCGGACTCGCTGCGCTCGCCCTCGCCGCTCTCGCGGCCTGTTCGGGCACCCCCCAGGAATCGCGGGCTCAGGTTGCTCGTGTCGAGGACGCCGCTCGTCTCGCGTCGATTCCCACGTCGCGCCGCACGGCCATCACCGAAGCGGTCACGCGCGTGGCGCCCGCGGTCGTCACCGTACAGACGGAGGTCGTGCAGCGCGTGCAGGCCGACCCGTTCGACTTCTTCTTCGGCGGCGGCCGCTCCGGAACGCAGACGTCGGCGGGGCTCGGCACCGGCTTCGTCATCAGGGCGGATGGCGTGATCGTCACCAACGCGCACGTCGTGGCGGGCGCGACGAGCATCTCCGTCATGTTCCGCGACGGCGCGACCTATCCCGCCAAGGTGATCGGCACGGACGAGACCAACGACCTGGCGGTGCTTCAGGTGAAAGCCAGCGATCTCCCCGTCGCGCCGCTCGGCGATTCCGACAATCTGCTCGTCGGTGAGTGGGCGATCGCCATCGGCAACCCGTACGGCTTCATGCTCGGCAACTCGGAGCCGAGCGTGACCGCGGGCGTGATCAGCGGCATCGGTCGCAATCTGGTCGCGAGGAGCGAAGGGCCCTCCGCGTACTTCGACATGATCCAGACCGACGCGTCGATCAACCCGGGGAATTCCGGCGGTCCGCTGGTGAATGCCGCGGGCGAGGTCGTCGGCGTCAACTCGTCCATCTACTCGACCAACGGCGGCGGCTCCATCGGGCTCGGCTTTGCCATCCCGATCAACCGGGCGCGTCGGGTGGCCGACGACATCGTGAGCCACGGTCGAGTACGCCGACCATGGATCGGCGTGCAGCTCGAGCAGCCGGCGACGCAGAATCCGCGCGACCTGATCGCGCGTGGCGCGGTCGTCGCGGCCGTGACGCCGGGCTCGCCTGCCCAACGGGCCGGCCTCCGCTCCGGCGACGTGATCGTGCGGTCGCGCACCCGGTCCATTCGCAACCGCTTCGACTGGGACGCCGCCCTCCTCGACCTGCGGGTCGGCGAGCAGGTGCCGCTCGTGGTGCGCCGCGGTTCGAGCGAGGTCCCGGTGACCGTGACGATCGCCGATCTGCCGGAGGTGAGCGCGCCGAAGGTCCAGGTGCTGAAGGAGCTGGAGGTCGTGACCTTGACGCCCGCGATCAGGGCCGAGCGGCGGATTGCCTCGCCTCGCGGCGCCTTGATCTACCGGGCGAGCGACCGGATCCAGGGCGAGCTGCTGATCCAGCCCGGCGACGTGATCATCCAGATCAACCGGACCCCCGTGGCGACAGCCGAGGACGTGTCGCGCGCGCTCGACTATTATTCGGGACGTGGGCCGATTCGCCTCTTCTTCGAGCGACAGGGACAGATCTCCTCCACCGACTTCGTGATTCGATGACGGCGCACGACCGATACTCGTCGCCGTTGGCTGAGCGCTACGCCTCCAGGGCCATGCTGGAGCTCTGGTCGCCGCAGATGCGGCACGGGCTCTGGCGGCGCCTCTGGCTGGCGCTCGCCGAAGCCGAGCAGCAGCTCGGCGTCCCCATCCCCGACGAAGCGATCACGCAGATGCGGGCGCATCTCGACGACATCGACTTCGAGGCCGTCGCCACCTACGAGCGCCGCTTCCGGCACGACGTGATGGCGCACGTGCACGCCTTCGGCGACGTGGCGCCGGCCGCGCACAAGTTCATCCATCTGGGGGCCACGAGCGCGTTCGTCACCGACAACGCGGACCTCATCCTGATGCGTCGCGGCCTGGTGCTGCTCCGCGGCAAGGTCATCCGGGTGCTCCGGGCCCTCGCGGCGTTCGCCCGCGAGTGGCGCGACGAGCCCACGCTCGGCTACACGCATCTGCAGCCGGCGCAGCCCACGACGGTCGGCAAGCGCGCCACGCTGTGGATGCAGGACCTCGTGCTCGATCTCGCCGACATCGAGCACCGCATCGCCAGCCTTCCCGCCCGCGGCGTGAAGGGCACGACGGGCACGCAGGCGAGCTTCCTCGAGATCTTCGAGGGCGACCACGCCAAGGTGCGTGAGCTCGACCGGCTCGTCACTGCGGCGATCGAGTTCCCGGCGTCCATCCCCGTGAGCGGTCAGACCTATACCCGCAAGCTCGACGCGCAGGTGCTCGGCGCCGTGAGCGGCGTGGCGGCGAGCGCGGCCAAGTTCAGCGCCGACGTCCGCATGCTCCAGGCGTTCGGGGAGATCGAGGAGCCGTTCGAGCGCGACCAGATCGGCTCGTCCGCCATGGCGTACAAGCGGAACCCGATGCGCTCGGAGCGTATTGCGTCGCTCGCGCGATTCGTTGGATCGCTCGAGCCGAACGCCAACCAGACGCACGCCGTCCAGTTCTTCGAGCGCACGCTCGACGACAGCGCCAACCGCCGCCTCGCGATCCCCGAATCGTTCCTCGCCACGGACGCCATCCTGGGCCTGATGGAGAACATCGCGAGCGGGCTCGAGGTGCATCCGGCACGCATCCGGCGGCGGTTGATGGACGAGTTGCCGTTCATGGCGACCGAAGAGCTGATCGTGAAGGCCGTCATGGCGGGCGGCGACCGCCAGGAGGCGCACGAGCGCATCCGCAAATACAGCATCGATGCCGCGCGAGCGATCAAGGACGGCGCGCCGCGCAACGACCTGCTCGATCGCATCGCCGCCGACAAGACGTTCGACATGTCGCTCGAGGAGCTCGAGCGCGCGATGGACCCCAAGCGGTTCGTCGGGCGCGCCCCACAGCAGGTGGACGAGTTCCTGGAAGAGGTCGTGGGCCCTCTGCTCGCCGGCGTGACGCACGGGGAGCCCCTGCTGGAGGACGTCCGCGTATGATGGCCGGCGCAGCGATCGACCAGCTCCCTCTGCCACTGCTTCGTCGCGGCAAGGTGCGCGAGGTGTATGCGGTGGACACCGAACGGCTTCTGCTCGTGGCGAGCGATCGCGTGAGCGCGTTCGACGTGGTGATGGCGGAGCGCGTGCCGCACAAGGGCACGGTGCTGACGCAGATCACGGCCTGGTGGCTGCGGCAGCTCGGCAACCTCGTTCAGCATCACATGCTGGCCGCCGATGCCGACGCGATCGTCGAGCAGGTGCCGGTACTGGCGCCGCATCGCGCCGCGATCGCCGGCCGGGCCATGCTGTGCCGGCGCACGGAGGTGTTCCCCGTGGAGTGCGTGGTGCGCGGTTACCTCAGTGGCTCGGCGTGGAAGGAGTATCGCGAGCGCGGCACGCTGGCCGGTGAAGCGCTGCCCCAGGGGCTGCGTGAGAGTGACCGCTTCGATCCGCCGCGCTTCTCGCCGGCGACGAAGGCGGAGTCCGGCCACGACGAGAACATCACCATCGCCGAGGTGACGCGCCGCCTCGGCGCCAAGGTCTCCCAGGAGCTCGAGCGGCTCAGTCGCCTGGTGTACGCGCGCGGCCGGGATCTAGCCGCGGCGCGCGGCATCATCATCGCCGACACCAAGTTCGAGTTCGGTCGCGATCCGGATGGCGCCATTCGCCTCATCGACGAAGTGCTCACCCCCGACAGCTCGCGCTTCTGGGCCGCGGACAAGTACGCTCCCGGCGGTCCGCAGCCGAGCTTCGACAAGCAGCCACTGCGCGACTATCTCGACGCCGAGCGCCGCGCGGGACGGTGGAACGGCGAGGCCCCTCCGCCGAGACTGCCCGCTAGCGTGATCGACGCGACGAGCGCACGATATCTGGACGCCTTCCAGCGCCTCACCGGTGCGCCGCTCGCTGTTGCCAGCGACTCTCCCCCACTCTGACCCCACCTCTGTGAGCTTCGCCCGCGAAGGCCTCATCTTCATCGCGATCGCCGCACTGATCGCCGCCGGCACATACGCCCTCGCGCTCAACCGGCGGTCGTGGCCACTGTGGGTGCTGGCGTTCGTGCTCACGATCTTCGCACTCTGGGTCGCCTACTTCTTCCGCGATCCCGAGCGGCAGGGCGCTCGCGGTCCCGAGGTGGTGATCGCCCCGGCCGACGGCAAGGTCGTGCTCATCAGCGAAGTGGAGGAGCCCAACTTCATGGGCGGACGCGTCAGGCGGGTGTCGATCTTCATGAACGTGTTCAACGTGCACGTGAACCGGTACCCGGTGAGCGGCACGGTGAAGTACGTCCACTACAACCCCGGCAAGTTCCTGAACGCCGCAGCGGAGAAGTCGAGCGAGGAGAACGAGCAGAGCTCGGTGGGGATCGAGACGCCGCGCGGCCGCGTGCTCGTGCGCCAGATCGCCGGCCTGATCGCCCGCCGCATCGTCACCTACAGCAAGGAAGGCGAACAGGTGCAGCAAGGTGCGCGGATGGGACTCATCAGGTTCGGGAGTCGCGTCGACGTGTTCCTCCCGCTCAACACAACCATCAAGGTGAAGGTCGGCGACGTCACCCTCGCCGGCACCACCGTGATCGCCGAGCTGGGGTCCCGATGACCGCGCCCGCTCGACGTCCGCTCAGGCGCCCCAACATGCGGCGCGCCGTGATCCTGTTCCCCAGCGGGCTCACGCTCGGGAATCTGTTCTTCGGCGTCTTCGCCATCATCGCCGCGTCGCGCCTGGAGTTCGTCACCGCCGGCGTGTACGTGATGCTCGGCGGCATCTGCGACGCGCTCGATGGACGCGTGGCGCGCGCCACCAACGCGGGCACGCAGTTCGGCGAAGAGCTCGACTCGCTCGTCGACGCGATCACCTTCGGGCTCGCGCCCGGCATGATCATGTACTTCGCGGTGCTGAACCGCGACGGCTGGGATTGGGTGTGGGTGTTCCTCTTCGCCGCCTGCGCCGTGATGCGCCTCGCGCGGTTCAACATCGAGCAGGCCGGCACGGCCAAGACCTACTTCCAGGGGCTGCCGAGTCCCGCCGCCGGCATCACGCTCGCATCGTACTACTGGTTCAGCCAGTCGTGGCTGTACAACTACGGCGCGATCGCCGACCTCAAGTGGCACGTGCTGCTGCGCTACCTGATGGTCGTGCTCTCGTTCCTGATGATCAGCAACATTCCGTATCCGACCTTCCCGCGCACCGGATTCCGCAGCGTGCGCGCAATCGGCGCCACGCTGCTGGTGTTCGGATCCATCGTGCTGCTCGCCACGCGAAAGCTCGAGTTCTTCTTCCCGTTCGCGCTGATCTACGTGGCATGGGGCATCGTGCGGTGGGTGTTCTTCGGCCTGTTCGAGCGCCGCCAGCCCACGGTGCCCTACGATCTCTCCGAGGGCGAGGACGACGACGACGAGGAGTTCGAGCTGACCGACTCGCGCGTTCACGCCACGCGACAGGGGCATCGCGACGAGCGTCCGGCGCGCCTGGACGCGTCGCGGCCGCGCCTCGATCGCGCCGTGAGCGAGGAGACCAAGCACCGCACGAGCGCTCCACGCCTGGCCGAGAAAATCGAGCGTCCGGCGCGTCCCGAGCGTCCCGAGCGGCCCGCCCGCCAGAGCGACGCCGACCGGAGCGCGGAGCGCAGCGCGCGCCGCGAGAAGAAGAAGGATCGTCCGAAGCGACCCGATCGCCCCGACCGCGCCGCGGCGGCCCAGGAGACTGCATCGGGAACCGCGCCATCACTGGCGCCCGCCCCGACCATCCCGACCGAAGCGCTCGGCGTGTCACCAGCCGGCGGAGTCGGCGCCATCACGCTCAACCCATCGCCGCCCGAGCTTACCCTGGCCGACGAAGAAGAGCTCGCGCCGAGCGGCACGGACGTGAACGCGAGTGCGTCGCCCGACGGTGCGCCGGCGCGCAAGCGCAAGCGTCGTCGCCGGCGCGGCGAGCGCAAGGAGCGCGGTGCCGCGAGCGAGGCCGGCGGCGAGACGGCTGCGCCTCAGCATACGGACAGCTCGCCGTACGCGCCGGCTGCATCGTCGCCATCCTCCGCTCCATCCGCGGCGGCCGACCTGCCGCCGGCTGCGCCGCCGGCAGCATTACCCGATCTTCCTCCCGATCTCGAGCCCTCCGAATGAACCGATATCGTGTCGCCGTCCAGGTCGTGCCTCGCCGAGGCCTGCTCGATCCGCAGGGCAAAGCAGTCGCCGACGCGCTTCACACGTTGGGGTTCGGCACGGTCTCCAGCGTACATGTGGGACGGCACCTCGTGCTGGAGGTCGAGGCAGCGACTGATTCCGCAGCCCGCCAGCAGACGCGCGAGATGTGCGAGCGACTGCTCGCGAATCCCGTCACGGAAGACTTCGAGATCGCGGAGGTGAGCCCCGCATGAAATTCGGCATCGTCACCTTTCCCGGCTCCAACGGCGACTACGACGCCTACCGCGCGCCCATCGAGGCCCTCGGTGAGGAGGCCACCTATCTGTGGCACAAGGACCACGACCTCCAGGGCGTCGACGTCGTGATCCTTCCGGGCGGCTTCAGCTACGGGGACTACCTCCGCGCCGGCGCGATCGCGCGGTTCAGTCCAATCATGAACGAGGTGCGCGAGCACGCGCGCCGCGGTGGCCCGGTCGTCGGATTCTGCAACGGCTTTCAGATCGCCTGCGAGGCTGGTCTGCTGCCCGGAGCACTGCTGCGCAATTCCTCCCTCAAGTTCGTCTGCGCGCCGATCACGCTGCGCGTGGAGAACGCGGACACCGCGTTCACCTCGTGCTACGAGACCGGTCAGCTGATCACGCTGCCCATCGCGCACGGCGACGGCCGCTACAGCGCCGACGAGGAGACGCTCGACCGGCTGGAGGGCGAGGGCGAAGTGGTGTTCCGGTATGCGCCTGACCCGTTGCAGGCCTTCGAGGCCTACAATCCCAACGGCTCCATGCGCAACATCGCCGGAATCATCAGCACAGAGGGCAATGTGCTGGGTATGATGCCTCATCCCGAGCGCGCGGTGGACCCCATCCTGGGGTCCGCGGACGGTCTCGCGCTCTTCGAATCCATTCTCCAACGCGTCGCAGCCTGACGAGGAGCGCTCACCCCATGCGCCATCTGATCGCTATCGCACTGCTCTGCACTCCCGCCGTTCTGCTCGGCCAGAGCGAGAACACAATCTCCCCGGGGATGACGCGCGCCCAGGTGGAGGCCGCGCTCGGCGCGCCCGCCACCATGCGCACGGTGAGCGAGTTCAGCTACCTGTTCTACGCCAACGCCTGCGGCCGGGCGTGCGGCATGAACGATCTCGTGATCCTCCGCCGCGACAGCGTCGTGGACGCGATCTTCCGCTCGCCGAATCGACACTACACCGGCCAGAGCAGCTCGCCGCAGGAGGCGCGTCCGCAAGTCAGCGCGCGGAGGGCTCCCTCCCCCAGGGCACCCGCCGTGCACAAGGAACCAGCATCCGCGACCACCAAGCCCGCCGGTACGATGAAGCCCTCCAAGGAAGCCAACGACATCAGGCCTTCCATCCCGGTAAATCCACCCGCGGTGAAGGCGGCGCCGGCCACCGCACCAGCCAAGACGCCGGCGAAAGCGCAAGCCAAGCCCGGCACTCCCCAGTGAGCCCTCTCCGTGACCGTTAGCGCACGACCCGGCGATCCCGCCATCACACCGGCGCTCGTCGCCGAGCATGGCCTGACC
>JBJMNM010000395.1:0-5007 GCA_045804305.1 Gemmatimonadaceae bacterium
AAACTATATCCATACACCACCCACTAACTATAAGAAGGCCGCATAGATCTGCGTGCGCAGCGTCGCGAGCTCCTGCGGCGACTTCTCGTAGGGCACGTGCACGGACTTGAAGTTCACGTACGGCGTGCGCAGGGCCTTGATCATCTCGAGCGACTTGTCGAGCGGAAACTTTCGCAGCGAGTAGCTCGCGACGCCGAGTCGTACGGCGCTCGGCGAGACCTCGGCGGCGCGCGGGCGCGTCGGCGCGGAGCCTTCGGCCGCGCGCGCGAGCCGGGAGACACCGAGCGAGGCGCCGGCGACGGTTGCGGCGGCGGTAGCGAGGAAGGTGCGACGCGGGACGCGAGGATCGGTCATGCGCGGTCTCCTGAGGTGAGTTCGGTGGCGTGCGTCGCCGGGTGCGGCGATTGTACGTCAGCGATACAATCGGGCGGCGGATGCCGGACCCCGGAAGCGCTCGACGACTGACGCCCGGGGAATGCGAGATTAAACGTTTAAGAGGCGCGGCCAATGTACGGCGCGCCCCGGGGCGTCGCAACCCGCTTTTCGCGGCGCCAAGGGGACGAAGGCCCCCTCGGGACGAACCGCATTGCGGTCCTGCCCTTGCAGCGTCATTGTAGTGCTCTGGCTGGTGCAAGGGTGAAGGCTCGACCTCCCCTCTCGTGAGGCTGTGCGGCACATGCGTCCTCGCTCGAAGCAGCTCTGTCTGTCCGCTGGCAGCCTCATCGCCACGCTAGTGCTGGGCGCCTGCCAGAGCTATCAGCCGGCCTCGGCCGCGGGCCCGCAACCAGTCGCCGATTCGGTAGGGGTCGGCTACGGGAGCCAGGCGAGGCGCGACGTCCTTGGCGCCGTGTCGTCGGTGAGCGGCGAGGTGGCGCAGCGCAACTCGCCAACCAGCATGGCCGACATGATCGACGGCCGATTCCCCGGCGTGGAGGTGCGGCGGCTGGCCGGTGGCGGCATGTCGGTGCGCATTCGAGGCACGCATACCTTCAAGGGCGACGCCGAGCCGCTGTATGTCGTGGACGGCGTCCCGCAGCATCCCCGCGCCGCGGGGGCACTCAACGACATCGATCCGCGCGACGTGCAGTCCATCTCGGTGTTGAAGGACGCTGGTTCGACGGCGATCTACGGCGCACGCGGGGCGAACGGCGTCATTCTCATCACCACGAAGCGTCCGTAGATCGCGCGTCAGCGCCGCGGCTCGGTAACGGGAACATCGCCGACCGCGGCCGCCATCACCAGCTCGGGCGTCCACTCGGCAATCGGGCGGCCTGGGCCCAGCACGCCGCGACACATGACGGCGATCCGATCGCACAGACCGAACAGCTCAGGCAGATACGAGCTGACGAGAAGCACCGCGCGGCCCGCGTCCGCCTGCCGGACGATCACCTCGTAGACGTCGGCCTTGCTGCCGATGTCGATGCCGCGCGTCGGCTCGTCGAGGAGCAGTACGTCGGCCTCCTGATGCAGCAGTCGCCCGATCGCCACCTTCTGCTGATTGCCGCCGGAGAGCGCGCGCACCGCCTGCGCGGGCGTCTGGGCTCGCACTCGCAGCTCGGCGATCCAATGGCGGGTGCGCGCCGCCTGAGCCGCGAGATCGAGCACGCCCCAGGGCCGCGACGCGAGCGGTCGCGTCGCGCACAGGTTGTCGGTGATCGACAGCGGGAGCGCGAGACCCTCGCCTTTGCGATCTTCACTGAGGTACCCCACGCCGTCGCGCACGCGGCGCGCGGCGCCGGCCCCTCGCGGCGCCGCATGCGCACGATGCAGCTGGACGTCTCCGCCGCTGGACCGGTCGAGACCAAACAGGGCCCTCACCAGTTCCGTACGCCCGGAGCCGACGAGCCCCGCGATGCCAAGAATCTCTCCGCGCCGGAGCTCGAAGGTAGCAGAGCGGAGGCGCGGCGGCGCCGTGAGGTCGCGAACCGACAGGGCAACGTCGCTGAGTGCACGGTTCCGGCGGACCGGGAACAGGCCGGACGACGCACGCCCGACCATCTGCGCGATGAGCTCCTCGTTCGTCGTGCCGACGATCTGTCCGCTTCCCACGCTGCGCCCGTCGCGCAGGACGGTATAGCGATCGGCGATCGCGCGCACTTCCTCGAGAAAGTGGCTGATGTAGACGACGGCGATTCCGCGGGCCGCCAGGCGCCGCACGAGCGCGAAGAGCTGCTCCACGTCCGCTCCCTGGAGGGAGCTCGTCGGCTCGTCCATCAGAATGACGCGCGCGTCCGCGGCCAGCGCTCGGCAGATCTCGACGATCTGACGCGCGGGCAGCGAGAGGTCAGCGACGCGCCGCTCCGGCGTGATGTCCGGGTGCGGCAACTCCTTCAGCAGGGCGCGCGTTCGCGCACGCGTGCGGTCGCCATCGATCCAGCCGCGCCTCGACTCCTCGACACCGAGGAGGACGTTCTCGGCCACCGTGAGGTGTGGGCAAAGCGAGAGCTCCTGATGGATCAGCGCGATGCCGTGTCGGCGCGCGTCGAGCGGGGAGTCGGGCGCATATCGAAGATCGGCGAGCTCCATCGTGCCGCGGTCGGGGCGCACCGCGCCGGCGAGGACGCCCATCAGCGTGCTCTTCCCCGCACCATTCTCGCCGAGCACCGCGTGCACCTCGCCCCCACGGACGGACAGGTCCACACCGTCCAGGGCGATCGTTGCGCCGTACCGTTTGCTGATGCCGCTCAGCCGCAGCACGCCGTTCCGCGGCCCTCCTCCTTCGCTCACGTGCCCGAGAGGTACTTGGCGGTGGGCGGGTTCACCAGCGCTTGCGTCGCCGGCTGGTCGAGGTTCTGCGGCGTCACCATCGTCACACCGGTGTCGATGCGTTTCTCGATCGGCTGGCCGCGCAGATGCGCCACCATCGTCTTCACCCCGAGATACCCCATGCGCATCGGATTCTGCACAGCGATACCGTCCAGCTGCTTGTTGCGCATCGCGTCGATGAGGATGGGGCTCGCGTCGAAACCCACGAAGCGAATCTTGCCGGCCTTCCCCATGTCCTGGAGCGCCAGGAGCATGCCGATGGTTCCCGATTCGTTCGGCACGAAGACGCCTTGGAGGTCGCCGCCGAACCGGTTGAGCAGGTTCTCCGCCGCACGCTTCGCCGTCTCGCGCGTCGCGCCCGAATACTGGTCCGAAGAGACGACCTTGAGTCCCGGATACGTCGACTTGAGGCGATCGAGGAAACCGTTCTCGCGTTCGGTCGTGCTGGCTGAGCCCTCCGCGTAGCGCAGCACCAGCACGTTGCCCTTGCCTCCGAGCAAAGTGCCCAACCGGTCGGCGGCGAGCTCGCCGCCCTTGCGATTGTCCGTCGAGATGAAGCTCGCCATGGCATCGGACTCGAGGCCGGAGTCGATGATCACCGTCGGCACGCCGGCACTCCTTGCCTCCTCCACCGGCCGGACCAGGGCGCGGTTGTCGAGGGGCGCGAGCACGATCCCGCTCACCCCCTGGCTGACGAACCCCTCCACGACCTGGACCTGCTGCTCCCGGTCATCCTCGCGCAGCGGACCCTTCCAGATGACCTTCACCGAGTCGCCCGATGCCGAGAGCTCCTGGGCGGCCTGCACCGCCCCGGCGTGGACGGCGCGCCAGAAATCATGCGTGGTCCCCTTGGGTACGACGGCGATCGTCAGGGCCTTGCCAGTACCGCTCGCGCCGCTGCTGGCCGCCTTGCCGGTGTCCTTTGCACAGCCGGCCGACACCAGCATGGCGACGAACACGAGCGCGCTCCGCGCGAGTGTGCTCACCGAATCCTCCGAATGAATGCCATCGAGCGCTTCCGCTTCCCCTTGCCCTTCCAGGCCACCCCGGGTCGGAACGAATGTGCGAACGCGCGCGCGGCCGCGCCACTCACAGCGTGACGACCCCCTTCACGTAATCCGGCGCGAGGTGATCGCCGGCGAATGCGGCCGGCAGGGCTGCGAGCGACGGATACCGATGCGTGATGAGCGGCGCAACCTCGACCGTTCCGTGCTCGATCAAGTGCAACGCTCGCACGTACGTGACCGGATGTCCCGCCGCATCGTGCCCGCCCGACGCGCCGACCGGAGAGACCAGCGTCGGCTCGAGGAACTGCACCTGATTCATGACGCTGAGATCGACGCCCGCGTGGCCATGGCCGTAGAGGAGCACGGTCGCCTGCTTGCGGATGAGCCCGGGGATGGCGCTGAACACGCCGCCGTTCCCCGAGGCTTCGACCAGAAGCTCGACGCGGGCGCCATGGGTGAGCTCGTCCACCGCCTCGGACAGGTTCGTCGTGCCGGCGTCGATCGGCGTGGCGCCGAACCGCTCGACGAGCACACGCTTCCTCGCATTCGGCTCGCTGACCATGAGCAGGCCATCGAATCCGACGACCTTGCGCAGGAGCTGAATCAACAGCAGGCCGGCGGGGCCGCCGCCGCAAACGAGGATCGAGCGCACGCGCTGTCTGCCGGACGCAGCGCCGATCACGTACCGCGACGCGGCACGCTTCATCATGTCGATCGCGTGAAGCACGCAGCCGAGGGGCTCGGACAGCGCTGCCTGCTCCGGCACGAGCGGCGTCTCGATGCGGACCGCATTGACGGCGGGAATCGCGATCAGCTCGGCGAAGCCCCCCGGCAGACCGGTGATTCCGTGCTCGCGATACTGCTCGCATTGGTGGGAGTCGCCTGTGTGGCAGTACTCGCAGAGGGGATCGCGGGCCTCGCTGACGCAGCTTCGTCCTTGATCCACCACCACCCGGTCGCCGGGTACGAGGTCGTGCGCGCCCGCGCCGACCGCTTCCACGATGCCCGCGATCTCGTGCCCGAGAATCTGCGGGTGCTCGCGCAGCGGGCGCGGTCGTCCGTGTTCGTCGCGGTTGTAGTTGGCGTGACCGGCGACGATGTGGAGGTCGGTGCCGCACAGACCGACGGCCTGCACGCGGACGAGCACCTCGTGCGCCGCGGGCTCAGGGCGCGGGACGTCGCGCACCTCGAGCCGCCCCACGTCGACGAGCACGGCGGCGCGCATCAGCGGGTG
>JBJMNM010000396.1:0-3708 GCA_045804305.1 Gemmatimonadaceae bacterium
ACCTCCCATTCGCGATTGAAGTCATCGCGGAAGATGCGCACGAGCGGATGCTTCACGTGCCTTCCTCTTACAATGGATTGTTTGCTCCTCCCGCACGGTGCGCGCCATTGGCTCGATTCTCGGCCACAGACTGCCATTTCTTGCGCGTCCACGCGGCCTTCGTCGAGTGCGGGCTTGGGGAGGCACACCGACGCTCGGCCGAGGACCGCATCAGCGTCGAGCATGCTGATTCCGAACGAGAGCTCACGATCGAATATCCAACGGGTGCCCCGGCGAACCAACCGGACCCTCCGGACCTCGAGCACGAGGGGCGTCCGTCCAGATCCGGTCGACGCCGTCAACACGATCGTGGCCCTGGCTGTCGAGTCCCCGATGGTGTCGACCCGGATCCCGACGATCGCATCAAAGTCGGGCGGTAGCCTGCAAGTGGACGGGTCACCGTGGCACGTCACCGCCGAGTCACCCGCCGCCAGCACGTCGGCGCGCAGGATTCGCGCGAGCCGTGCCACGTCTGCTGCCGAACGCACCATGCCCCTGCTCGACGTATCGAGAGCAAAGCGGGTCGATGGTCGCGAAGCGCGAACGTAGGTAGCCGCATATTCGGCAGTCGCGGCCTCGATGTCTGCGCGCACCCCCTGCGCACGCAGCGGGCGGCTGGGCACGGTCATGAGGACCGCCGCGGCCGTCAGCATTCCAGTGACGCACTTCTCGCGAGACGTCATTGCCGGTTGTGTGAGAGGAGCCGTGCCGGAATAACAGAATCCCTGGTCGTACATCAGGCAAGCGGGAGATGATCACGGCGATGTCGCATGAGAATTTGCTCATGATGGGGGGCCGCTGTTAGCATCGCCTGACCGTCATCCCTCGTGAGCGCACACCCATGCTACCGGACGAGCGTTCCAACGCCGACGCAAACACCTCGGCCACGCGCGACGTCGACAGGCAGACCACGCAAACCACGCAGACGGAGACGATCAGCACGACGACGTCCTTCGTTGCACCCGACGACGACGAGCCGTACGACGCCGTGCAGCACGGCACGCCGGCCACGCTGCGTGCGACGATCGTCCTGCTCGCATATCTCATGGCCATCGTCATCGTCGCGCTGTACAGTTTGATCAGCTTCTGGCCGAGACCGACGCCTGGCGGACGGACCGCACCGGCGACCGCAGACTCGGCGAACAGGAACACTCGGCCGCCCGTGCGGGACAGCGTAGGTCGGGTGATCGGCGCCAATGCCGCGGTGCACGCCGGCGCGACGCCTGTGATCCTGGCATCGTTTCAGGGAGCACCAGCGAGAACGCCGACGAATCCGGCGACGCGACCGGTGGCGGATGCCTGCGGCGCGACGCGACTGGACGAGCAGTTGTGGGCGCCGCAGGCCTTCGGTGACAACGCCAACCCGGCGCTGGACTCGCTGCGCAGTCAGATGGTCGCCGTGTGCTACCTGTTCAAGCCGCGCGTGATCTGGAAGGAGACGCAGCTCGTCCTGCTGGTCATCTTCGCCGGGGCGCTCGGCGGCGCGCTGCACGCCATCTATAAGTCGACGTCGAAGTTCTTCGCGGGCGCGCTGGTCATGGAGGGAATACTCGGTCTCTATACGTGGCCGCTCGCCGGCGCCATCGTGGGGCTGATCTTCTACGTGCTGGTGCGCGGCGGCTTCTTCTCGTCGCAGGCGTCGGTGGACCAGACGAGTCCCTACAGCTTCATCGCGCTGGCGCTTCTGGGCGGCATGTTCCCGCACAAGGCGAACGAGAAGCTGACGCAGGTTGCCGACCTGTTACTGACCGCGTTGAAGAAGGACAGGCCGCCCGCTCCGCCCACGGCTCCCACCAGCGGAGGCGGGCCGCCCACGGCGTCGACCGCGCGCGCGCAGAACGAGCGCGGAGATCTTCCGGCGCCGCCGGTTGACGCCGCGTCCGGACCGACGGCCGACGCGCAGGGCTGAGGGCGCGACGGCGAATGCAATAGCGGAGGCGATCATGGCACTGGCCAAACAATGGAAAGGCAGCCCCAACGTCACGCCGGATCGCGCGGGCTATCACGTGGAGGCCATCGTCATCCACATCATGCAGGGCACGATGGCCGACACCGACTCCTGGTTCGGCGCGACGCGGTCGCAGGTGTCGGCGCATTACGGCGTCGCGAGGAATGGTGACGTGCACCAGTACGTGCACGAGGGCGACACGGCGTGGCACGCCGGCCGCGTATCGTCGCCGTCGTGGAGCCTGCTCAAGCCCGGAGTGAATCCGAACCTCTACACCGTCGGCATCGAGCACGAAGGATGGACGGGCCAGACGTGGACGGATCAGATGCTCCTGTCGAGTGCGACGCTCGTCGCCGAGGTGGCCACGCGGTGGGCCGTGCCGCTCGACCGCGCGCACGTGATCGCGCACTCGCAGATCTTCGCGCCGAAGTCGTTCTGCCCCGGGGCGGGCGTGAGCCTGAACGATCTCATCGCGCGCGCGAAGCAGAAGGCGCTGCAAAACGGGAGCTACAACACGGTCGCGGAAGGCGGCAGCACAATGGCGGCCGCGCGGGTCAACGTGCGGCTCGGTGCCCCGTCGACGTCCGCACCGATCGTCCGCACGCTCGACCCTCCGATGGGCATCCAATACATCGGGTGGACCAGCACGGGAGAGAGCGTGCACAACAACCCCCACTGGTACAAGGATCTACAGGGCAACTTCGTCTGGGCCGGCGCCACGACGAGACCGCTGCCAGGCCTGTAGTGGGTTGCCGTTCGGCTACTCCACCGCCTTCCCGAACACCACCAGCGCCAGCGGGAACTTCACGGGTGTCCATCCCGACAGCGCGCGCCAGCTCCCGTTGGTCGTCCGAGCCGTCTTCAGGACGGCGAAGTAGTCCACCGTCAGCATGCCGTGCAGCGCGAGGGTCGAATCCGGCTCCTCGTTCCCACCCGTCCCGATCGCCGCGATCGTGGCATCCTCGGGGGTGTTCGCGTAGCTGTACAGCTTGAGCGGGAACGGTCCGGCGTCGCCCGTCCACACCTGCGCGATTGCCGAGTGGCCGCCGTTCACGGCCCGCACGTAGCGTGGATCGACCACCGCGTCCACCACGGCGAAGTTGCCGCAGGGACCCGGGCGGTCCTCGAAGAACTGGTACTCCGCCTTGTTGTTCACGGTGGCGCGCCGCACCCACAGCTTGAACCCGACGAGGCACTTCTCCACCGACGTCTCCAGGATCGCCGCCATGCCGGAGTGGATGGTGAGAAAGGACGCGAAGGAGATCGGTTGCGCACTGCCGCATTCCAGCGCCATCGCGGGATGGATCTCCACCATGTGCGGTGGATTGGCCGGCGGCTTGCCGTTCTTCAGATGCTCCGCATAGAGCCGCGGGAATCCGACGGCGGTGCAGCTCTTGTTCAGCACGTGCGTGTCGAACACGTCGCCCCACGATCCGCCGAGCGCGGCGGGCGGATCGTTCTTGCAGAGATTGGGCGGCTCGACGACGACCTGACCGGGGAAGCCGATCTTCACGCCGGCCGAGCCAGCGAGGTGCATCTCGCAATCCTCGCCGACGCCGTGAACCGACTGCGTGCGACCCTTGATCGTGACCGGCATACGGAACAGGAGCGAGTTCTGCGACGCCAGCTCGCGCACGTACGTCTGCGTGAGACGGTATGTCGGCGTGGCGTCGGGATCCTGCGCCAGGATCGCGGCAGGGAGCACGATCAGCGCGCCGCAC
>JBJMNM010000397.1:0-6556 GCA_045804305.1 Gemmatimonadaceae bacterium
ACATCACCGCGCAGACCGTGTACGACGCGGCGAAGGCGGGCGACCAGGTCGCGAGCGAGATCGTGCGCGATACGGCCCGGTATCTTGGCGCCGGCATCGCGAACCTGCTCAACATCTTCAATCCCGACACGGTGGTGATCGCCGGGGGCGTGACAGCCGCGGGCGACGCGCTGTTCGTGCCGCTCCAGGCCGAGGTCCGTCGGCGCGCGTTCAGCCCCGCGGTGCGCGCGGCGAAGATCGTGCCGGGTACACTGCCAGGCACCGCCGGCGTGGTGGGCGCGGTGGCGAGCTTCAAGCAGCAGCACCTGGGCGGCGTGTGAAGCCGATGGCCCGATGTCATCCCGCACGAGCGGAGCGAGTGTCGGGATCCACTTTCACGATCTTGAACCCGGCCTCTTCGCGGGGAGGGTTGATCCCGACACTCGCGCCTTCGGCGCTCCTGCGGGATGACAATGCTTTGGCGTTCCTGCGGGATGACAGCCTTGAGTGATCCTCGTCCGGCGAAAAAACGCGTCGGCGTCATCGGCTCGTTCGTGTGGGACGTGATCCACGGACGCGACGCACGCGCGGTGCCGGTGGAAGAGTGGGGCGGCATCACGTACACGCTGAGTGGACTGGACGCGGGGCTTCCCGACGATTGGGAGATCGTCCCGATCATGAAGGTCGGCGCGGATCTCGCCGGCCGCGCGCGCGAGTTCCTGCGCACGCTCAAGCACATCGCCCCCGACGCCGCGCTCGTGGAGGTACCGTATCCCGGCCATCGGGTCGAGCTGCGCTATTACGACGACGAGCGGCGCACCGAAGTGCTCTCCGGCAACATTCCCGGCTGGAGCTGGCTCGGTCTCAAGCCATTGATCGACGAGGCGCGGCTCGACGCGCTCTACATCAACTTCCTGAGTGGCTGGGAGCTCGATCTCGAGACGACGCAGCTCTTGCGGCAGCACTTCCGCGGGCCGATCCACTGCGACCTTCATATGAAGGTGATGGCCGTGCAGCCGGACGGGCTGCGCACCTTCCGTCCGATCCCGAACGTCGCGGAGTGGTGCGCCTGCTTCGACTTCCTTCAGATGAACGAGGACGAGCTGGCGACGATCGCGCCGGACTCCATGAGCCTCGCCGCCACTGCCCTTGCAGCCGGGGTGTCGGTCCTCCTCATCACGCTCGGGAAGCGTGGCGCGGTGTACGTGGCCGCGCCGGGTTTTGACACGATATGTGATCTTCCTGCTCGGGGCGGCCTGTCCACGTCGCCGCGCGGCGGCACTGGCGCGGTCGGCGCGCTGCGCACTGCATTGGTGCCCGCGGAAAATGTCAATCCCCATGGCGATCCCACCGGATGTGGAGATGTTTGGGGTGCGACCTATTTCTCCCGGATGGTTGCCGGTGATAAGTTAGCGGACGCGATGAAGGCGGCCGGTCGGGCCGCGGCCCGGAATGTCGGGCACCGGGGCGCCACCGGACTCGCAGCCCACCTGCGCGGAGAACTCAGCCTCTCGTGACGAGCGTCATCACGGTCCCACCCTCGCTGGACGACCATACGTTCGAGCAGGTGGTGGAGCAGCTCGCGTCGGTTCCTCCCGACGCCAGGTTGCTCGTTGACGCGCGACACACGCGCTGGGCGTCGCCATATGGGCTCACCGCACTGCTGGCTCTCGGGCAGACGCGCGCCGAGCGTGCGAGCTTTGCCGCGCCGGAAGCCGAGGACACCGCGTCGTACTGGGCGCGCACCGGGTTCTTCAAGCACGCGGAAGAGCTGTACGAGCTGCACGGCTCCGTGCCGAAGGCGCGCGGCGGGGAGTCCAGCGTGCTGCTCGAGATCACGCCGGTCGTGAAGAGCGAGGACGTGCACGACGTCGTCGGGCGCATTCAGCAGAAGGCGCAGCAGATTCTCGCGAAGGAGCTGAACATCGACGCGAAGGCGACGGTCGGCTTCGCGATGACGCTGTCGGAAGTCTGCCAGAACATCGTGGAGCACGCCGGCCGCGGCGGCTGGGTCGGCGTGCAGACGTACACCTGGCGCAAGCGGTTGGCGAACCGTCGTGTCGTCGTGATCGCGGTCTGCGATGCCGGGCTTGGCTTTCGCCAGTCGCTCGAGAGCGCGCCGGCGCGCGTACGTACCGATCGTTGGGACGACGCGGCCGCATTGGAAGAGGCCGTCATCCGGGGCGTGAGTCGGTTTCGTGACCCGGGTCGCGGCCAGGGCCTTGCGGGAGTACGACGCTACGTGGGGCGGTGGGATGGGAAGGTGAGCGTGCGCAGCGGCACGGCGAAGATCGCCATCGTGCCGAGCTGGGATGACGACGTACCTTTGTTGGAGAAGCTGGCGCCCTTTCCGGGGTCCCAGGTCCAGGTCACCATACCAGAGCGGGTCTCCGGGGGCCCGCGATGATGATGCACATCGACGTCAGCTCCGTGCTACGGCAGACGCTGTCATGCGAGCTCTATTCAAATCTCGTCACGCGTCCCACGGGCGCGGCCGTGCGGACGCAGATCGAGGCCCTGCTCGACGATGCACACGAGCGCTCTCTCACCGTCATCGACTTCTCGCACGTCGGGATGATCGATTTCTCCTGCGCGGACGAAGTCGTCGCCAAGCTGCTGCTCCGATATGGATCAGCCGCGCGCGATCCGGCGGAAGCGTACTTCCTCTTCCGGGGCGTCACCGACGATCACTGGGACGCGATCGAGGCGGTGCTCGAGCGGCACGGGTTGGCGCTCGTGCTCGAGACGGACGACGGTGCGCGCGTCGTCGGGACGGTCAACGACCGCGAGATCACCGCGTGGAACAAGGTCTACGAGCTGGGACGCACCGCGCCCGCCGACCTGGCGGTGGCGCTCGGCTCCGGACAGGATGATGCGGCTCGCGTCCTGGACACCCTGCACCGACGCAGGCTCGTGATGCGGCTGGAGGACGACTACGTGGCCGTGGGCGGCCTCTCCGGCGCCCGTGCCTGAGGACGCGCGGAACCGTCCGCTCCGGGTGGCGGGCTTCGTCGGGACGCGAGCAAGCGATCCCGACCGTGGGCCGCAGGTGCGGATGTCGGTGGAGGACGCGCGTGCGCGCCTCCTCATCGACGGCGAGTTGGCGTGGGTCTATGGTCCGCGCCGGCAGGAGCTCGCGACGGTGGTCGTGGACGAGTCGGTGAAGCGGGGTGACGTCATCCTGCGCGACGTGGCCGGTGCGTCACCATCCGAGATCGTACGCGTCATTAAGCCAGACCTCGACTCGCACACGCGCCGCGGCAATCTCGCCTGACGCGTCGCCCCGCCGCCCGCTCCTGCACACTCCGTGAGCCCCTCCCGCCGCCCGCGGCCCCATGCCCTGCCCACCCTCGCCGTCCACGCGGGCGAGAGCGCGCACGACGTGGAGTCGCCAGTGGTGACGCCGCTCGTTCAGAGCGCGAGCTACGTGCAGCAGGCCGGCACCGACGAAGGGCTCCGCTATCCGCGCTACGGCAATACACCAAACGCGGATCTCGTGCAGAAGCGTCTCGCCGCGCTCGAGCGTGCGGAAGCGGGGATCATGCTGGCGAGCGGGATGGCGGCCACGGCGTGCGCGCTCCTCGCCCTGCTCCGCCCGGGCGACCACCTGCTGGCAAGCCGCTGGATCTACGGCGGAACGCAGCGCCTGCTCACGAGCGAGTTCACGGCGCTCGGCATCGACGTCACGCTCGTGGATCCCATGGAGACGCGTGGCTGGCGCAAGCGCCTGCGCAACGACACGCGCGCCATCTTCCTCGAGTCGCCCGTCAACCCGACGTGCCGGGTGCTGGACCTCAAGCCGATCAGCTTCATCACCGAGGAAGCGGGAATCGCCCTCGTAGTGGACTCCACCTTCGCGAGCCCGGTGAACTTCCGTCCCATCGAGCATGGCGCGGACGTGGTCATCCATTCGGCGACGAAGTACCTGAACGGGCACCACGACATGGTCGGCGGGGTGGTGCTCGGCACGGCGCCGTACATCGAGGAAGTGCGGCAGAAGATGATGATGTGGGGAGGCTCGCCCGATCCGTTCGCCTGCTGGCTGCTGGAGCGGGGCCTCAAGACGCTCGACGTACGCGTGCGGCGGCAGAACGAGAACGCCATGCGCATCGCCACCTGGTGCGCCGATCGGAAGGAAGTGCGCGTCGTGCATTATCCCGGACTGCCCGCGCATCCGGACCATGCGGTGGCCTGCGAGCAGATGGAGGGATTCGGCGGCATGCTGGCCCTGGAGCTCGCGGGAGGCGGCCGCGCCGCCGACCGGTTCGTGCGCAAGCTCCGGCTGATCCGGCACGCGCCGAGCCTGGGCGGTGTAGACTCCCTGGTGAGCGAGCCGCGGTACAACTCGCACACGCATCTGTCTCCCGAGGAGCGCAGCCGCATGGGCGTCCCCGACGGCTTCCTGCGACTCAGCATCGGCATCGAGGATGCCGATGACCTCATCGCCGACATCGAGCAGGCACTCCGCTGATGGCTGGTCCCATCATCACCAACTCCGAGGACGCGAGCGAGCGTCGGCGTGTTGAGCGCCGCGGCAATTCGCGCATCGGCGATCTCACGCTGCCCGAAGTCCGGCGCATCCTGATCACGACGCTGCTCGGTGCGATCGTGCTCGCGCTGTTCCTCTGGATGGTGCGCACCGTCGTCATCGCGGCGATCCTCGGGCTGATTATCGGGTTTTACATCCGCCCGTTGCACCTCTGGCTCGTCGATCGGACGGGACGGCCCACGCTCTCGGCGATCCTCACCCTGCTCGCCTTCATCGTGCCCGTATTGGCGGTGCTGGGCTACAGCTACAGTGAGCTCTCCGAAGTGGTGAGCTACGCGAGCAAGCATCAGGACGAGATCGTCGCGAAGGTGGACGCGGCCGTCCAGCGCGTGCCGTTCCTCAAGAATGCGCGCGCGAACGATGCGCTCGGCAAGATGGTCATCGCGATCACGGCGTACGGCGCCCAGCTTCCCCTCCAGCTGAAGGCCGCGCTCACGGAGTTCACCGTCTCGGCGACCATCTTTCTCTTCACCGCCTTCTACATCCTGATCGAGGCGGACAAGGTGGGCGCGTACCTCGCGAGCAAGATCCCGCCGCGCTATGGGGAGCTGCGCCGCGCGCTCGAGGTAAACGTGCGCGGCGTGTTGTACGGCGCGATCTACTCCACGCTGCTGACCCAGACGCTCAAGTCGCTGATCATCCTCGGGATGAACCTCGCCTTCCGCGTGCCGCTCGCCGGCGCGCTGGCCGTCGTCTCGTTCATCATCGGCTTCTTTCCGATCGTCGGGTCATGGAGCGTCTACGTCCCCGTGGCGATCTGGCTCATCATCTTCCGCGACGCCACCGCGTCGGCGATCGCGATGATCGTGGTCGGCACGCTGGTGAACACGGTGTTCATCTCCACGTACCTCCGCCCGAAGATCGCGGCCGAGCGCTCCAAGGTGCTGAACTTCTACTGGATGTTCGTCGCGCTCATCACGGGCGTGTACACGTTCGGCCTGGCGGGCATCCTCCTCGGACCCATCCTGATCGGCCTGCTCAAGGCGATCGTGGACACCGTGACCGCGCGGTCGAGCTGGCAGTTGCTCGACCTCGACGACGAGTCGGACGCGACGCTGCAGAACATATGATCCGCTTCAGCCGCGTCACCAAGAGCTACCCGCGCACGGGTACCGCCGTGCACGACGTCACCCTGCACGTCGGCAAGGGGGAGTTCGTCTTTCTCACCGGTGCCAGCGGCTCGGGCAAGACCACCCTCCTCAAGCTGGTGTACATGGAGGAGCGGCCGACGTCGGGCGAGGTGAAGGTCAGCGGCGCCAGCTCGCTCGAGGCGAGCGCGCGCGATGTGGCCCGCCTGCGCCGGAAGCTCGGCATCGTGTTCCAGGATTTTCGCCTCCTCGAGAATCGCACGGCCGAGCAGAACGTCGCCTTCGCGCTCGAGGTCACCGGCGCGCCGAAGGGAACGATTGCCGGCAAGGTGGCGCGCGTGCTCACCCAGGTCGGTCTGGCGTCGAAGGGAACGGCGTACCCGCGCGAGCTGTCCGGCGGCGAACAGCAGCGGGTCGCGATTGCGCGAGCGCTCGTGAACGATCCGTTCGTGCTCCTGGCCGACGAGCCCACGGGCAACCTCGACGATCGCGCGACGCGGGGCATCTTCCAGCTCCTGCGCGAGATCAACGCCGCCGGCACCGCGGTCCTGATGGCCACGCACAACCTGGAGCTGATCCGGCGACAGGAGTTCCGGACGATCGAGATGAATCGCGGCGCGATCATCTTCGACTCGGCGCAACGCGTGTCGAGCACGGCCTGATGCGTTCCCTTCGCGACGCGCTCGTCACCTTCCGGCGGACGCCGCTGCTCAGCGCGTTGAGCGTGACGACGATTGCCTTCTCGCTGTTCGCCTTCGGGCTGTTCGGGCTCGTGGCGCTGAACATCCGCGAGGCGCTGGACAAGCTCGAAGACCGCGTGGAGATCCGCGCCTTCATCGCCGAGGGCATTCCGCCCGAGGTGATCGCCGACGCGGCCGCCGACATCGCCACCTTCCCTGAAGTGCAGTCGGCCATGATGGTCACGCAGTCGCAGGCGCTC
>JBJMNM010000398.1:0-7636 GCA_045804305.1 Gemmatimonadaceae bacterium
CCCGGCGCGCGAGACCTATATTACCGCGCCGTCCATGATGACTCTCCTCGACCCTGCCGACCCGCGCCCCATCCACTTCGTCGGCATCGCCGGCGCGGGAATGAGCGCGCTGGCCGAGCTCTTCACGCTGCGAGGCGCCACCGTCACCGGGTGCGACACGCATCCCGAGAACGCGGCGGACCTGGTGCATCGGGGGATCCTCGTCCACGGCGAACATTCGCCCTCGCACGTCGACGGCGCGCGCGCGCTCGTCGTGACCTCGGCGATGAAGAAGGATCACCCGGAGCTCGTACGCGCGCGCTCTCTCGGCATTCCGGTGATCCGCCGCGCCGAGGCGCTTGGCGAGGCCACGGCCGGCGCGCTGCTCGTGGGTGTCGCCGGGACGCACGGCAAGTCCACCACCACCGTGCTCACCACCGAGGCGCTCGCCGCCGCCGGCCTGGAACCCACCGGTTATGTGGGTGCGCGCGTCACCACGTGGGGGGGCAACCTCCGCGCCGGCGCGGACCGGCACTTCGTCGTGGAAGCGGACGAGTACGATCGCTCCTTCCTCGCGCTCGCGCCGACGGTGGCGGTGGTGACGAACCTCGAGGCGGACCACATGGACATCTACGCCGACCTCGACGATCTGCGCCGCACCTTTGCGCAGTACGTGCGAGGCGCGCGCTACGTGGTGCTCTGCGCCGACGATCCCGAGGCGAATCGGATTCCGACGCCGCCGTCGGCGGAGGTGATCCGCTACGGTCTCACGTCGCCGGATGCGCGGCTCCGCGCCACCAACGTGCGGCGCGCTGGGCTCGGGAACCGATTCACCGTGGTGTACGACGGCACGGCGCTCGGCGAGGTCGAATTGTCGGTGCCCGGCGAGCACAACGTCCGCAACGCCCTCGCGGCCCTCGCGGTCGGATTGGGCCTCGGCGCCACGGTGCCGCAGATGGCGCCCGGCATCGCAGGCTTCAAGGGCGTGGAGCGCCGGTTCCAACTCCTCGGCGAGGCGGCGGGCGCGCTCGTGGTGGACGATTATGCTCATCATCCCACCGAGGTGCGCGCGACCATCGAGGCGGCGCGCGCGGCCGCGCCGGATCGGCGTCTGGTCGTGGCCTTCCAGCCGCACCTCTTCTCGCGCACGCGCGATCTGGCGCGCGAGTTCGCCGAGGCACTCTCCCGTGCGGACGTGGTGTATCTGCTCGACGTGTACCCCGCACGCGAGCAGCCCATCGCGGGCGTGACGAGCGCGCTCATCGCCGACCGCATGCGCGCGCTGGGTCGCGCGCCGATCTGGATGGGGAGCCGCGCCGCGCTCGCCGCCGCCGTCACACCCAATGTGCGTGCGGGCGACGTGGTGATCACCATGGGCGCCGGCGACGTGACGCGTTCCGGACCCGAGCTGCTCGCGTCGCTTGGAGCGGCCGCGGCGTGAGCAGTCGCGCCGACACCTCCGGGTCCGGGGCAGGCATGTCTCGGTTCTCGCGGTGGCGGTTGGCGCTTGGCGGGTTCGCGCTGGCCGTGCTCCTGGCCATGCCACTGTGGGGTCCGCGCGCCCTCGCGCAGCTCGCCTTCTTCCGAGTACGCAAAGTGGAGATCCTCGGCCTTCGCTATACCGATCCGAACGAGCTCCTGTCGCGGCTTCGCGTCGACACCACGAGGAGCGTGTGGGATCCGCTGCCCCCACTCGCCGACCGCGTGTCGACGCATCCGGCGGTCGCGCACGTGGAGGTGACGCGCCGGCTCCCGGGCACGATCGTTCTCGCGGTGACCGAGCGGCGGCCCATCGCGCTGGTGGCCTCCGGCGCCGCCCTGCGCGCGGTGGACGAGCGCGGCGTGGTGCTGCCGATCGACCCGAGCCGCACACCGGTGGACGCTCCGGTCGTGAGTGCCGCGCCGCGCGAGACCGCAGTGTATCATTTACTGGGCGCGATGCAGCGCGAGGCACCCCGCCTCTACTCCCGTATCAGCTCGATCCGCACCACCGGCGGCGGCGAGATGCTGGTTCAGGTCGCTGACTTTTCCGTTCGGGCAATGACGAGCGTCACCCTCGCGCGTCTTAGCGACATCGACCCCGTCGAGCGCGATCTCGCGCGGCGCCAGCTACGCGCCGCCGAGCTCGATCTCCGCTACAGAGACCAAGTGATCGCCAGAGTGCCATGAACTCCGACCGCCTCGTCGCCGGACTGGACATCGGCTCGGCCCGAACGACCGCCATCATCGCCGAAGTCGTGGGCGAGACCAAGCGCCCAATGATCAAGGTGCTCGGCGTCGGCCAGGCCCGCACGACCGGCATGCGCCGCGGCGTCGTCTCCGACATCGAGGAGACGACGCGCTCCATCAGGAAGGCCCTGCAGGACGCCGAGCGCATGGCCGGCGCGCAGATCGCGGACGTGTACTGCGGCATTGCCGGCGAGCACGTGCAGGCGATGACCTCGAAGGGCATCGTCGCCGTGAGCAACGACGAGATCGCGAAGCCCGACGTGGACCGCGCGAACGAGGTGGCGCGTGCGCAGGCCATTCCGCAGGACCGCGAGCTGCTGCACGCCATCCCGCAGGAGTACACCGTCGACAAGGACACCGGCATCCGGGATCCCATCGGCATGAGCGGTACGCGGCTCGAGGTGGAGATGTACCTCGTGACGATCGGCTCGTCGCCGGCCACCAACCTGCGAAAGAGCGTGGAGCGCGCCGGCTACAAGGTGCGCGATCTGGTGCTCGAGCCCCTGGCGAGCGCGCTTGCCGTGCTCACCGAGGACGAGAAGGAGCTCGGCGTTGCGCTCGTGGAGATGGGCGCGGGGACCACCGACCTCGCGGTGTTCCACGAGGGGAAGATCCGTCACCTCGGCACGATCGCGTACGGCGGCAACAACGTCACGAGCGACATCGTGCACGGTCTGGGCGTGACGCAGGCCGACGCGGAGCGGCTGAAGGAGAAGCACGGCTGCGCGTATGAGCAGCTGGTGGATCCGTCCGAGATCATCAAGCTGCCCAGCACCGTGGCGCAGGGCGACCGCCAGATCCCGCGGGAGTTGCTCGCGCACATCATCCATCAGCGCATGGACGAGATCTTCGACCTCGTGCAGCGCGACATCTCGTCGGCCGGCTTCGCGGGCAAGCTGGCGGCGGGCGTGGTGATCACCGGTGGCGCCGCCGCCATGGAGGGCGCCGCGGAGCTCGCGAGCGACGTCTTCGGCACCGGTGTGCGCGTGGGGACGCCGTCGGAGCAGGTGGGTGGGTTGAGCGACTCGGTGGACGCGTCGCGATTCGCCACGGTGGTGGGTCTCGCACAATACGGCGCCCACCGCATGGCGCTGGGAGGTGCGAGCGCATCCGCCAAGCGGATCAAGCTGCCGGGTGGTGGCGGGATGGACAAGCTTGGCGAGCGGATCAAGTTCTGGCTGCAGGACTTCTTCTAGGAGTCCATTGGGAGTTCGCGGCGCGTGATGCGCGCGCAACGCACTATGACGGAATCATAAAGCTGCCGTCCGCGTCGGCGCTGTGGATAAATCCACACGTAACTGCATTGTGCCCTGTCAGTTACTCGCTCGTCATTCACCGTGCACCACAGGGCTGGCCGGAATTTCCTGAGCCGTTATATTGCCCATCGTTCCGGGCCGCCGGTGGTTCGACGCACTTCCCTCCGTAGCTTTGCCGTCGCCGTGCCCGACCTGTCGCGCCTTCCTGTTTATCCCATTGCACACCTCGTCGTAGGGGAGTGTCGTTCGCAATGATCTTCGAGTTCGAAGAGAGCGCGGCGCAAAACGCTCGCATGAAGGTTGTCGGCGTCGGTGGCGGCGGTGGCAACGCCGTCAACCGCATGATCGACGAGCACCTCGAGGGGGTCGAGTTCATCTCGGTCAACACGGATGCACAGGCGCTGCTGTCGTCCAAGTCCGACGTGAAGATCCAGATCGGGAAGAAGCTGACGCGCGGCCTCGGCGCCGGTGCGCGCCCCGAGGTCGGCAAGCAGGCGATCGAGGAGAATCGCGACGAGATGGCCAAGGCCGTTGCCGGCGCCGATCTCGTGTTCATCACCTGCGGCATGGGCGGTGGCACCGGCACCGGTGCGGCCCCCGAGATCTGCGCGCTCGCCAAGGAGCAGGGCGCCCTCACCGTCGGCATCGTCACGCGCCCCTTCCTGTTCGAAGGTCGGAAGCGCATGCGCCAGGCGGAGCAGGGCATCGCCGAGATGCGCAAGCACGTCGACACGATGATCGTCGTGCCGAACGAGCGGCTGCTCGCCGTCGTGGGCAAGGGGATCCCGTTCCAGGACGCGCTCAAGAAGGCCGACGAGGTCCTGCTTCACGCCACGCAGGGCATCTCGTCGCTCATCAGCGTGACCGGTCTCGTGAACGTCGACTTCGCCGACGTGCGCACCGTCATGCAGAGCGGCGGCTCGGCGCTCATGGGCACCGGCATCGGCCGCGGTGAGAACCGCGCCATGGAGGCCGCGCAGCAGGCGATCTCCAGCCCGCTGCTGGACAACATCAGCATCTCCGGCGCGTCGGGCGTGCTCGTGAACATCACGGGCGGGGCGGACCTCACCCTCGGCGAAGTCCATCAGATCAACGAGATCATTCACGACGCGGTGGGAGACGACGCGGAGATCATCTTCGGCGCCGTGCACGAGCCGGCGATGCAGGGCGAGATCCGCGTCACCGTGATCGCCACCGGCTTTGACAAGGCCATCCAGCCCGGCCTCGTCACGCCGGCGCACGATGTGAGCACGGTCACGGCGCCGAAGGGTGCTCCGGTGATTCCTTTCCCCGGCAGCCGTCCTTCTCGCGTGGGTGGCAGCATTCCCGCCCGTCCCGCCAACGACATTCCTCGCGCCCCTCGGACGCCGGCCCCACCGGCCCAGCCGAGCGGCGGGTCGCAGGATCTCAGCGACATGGAGATCCCGACCTTCATTCGGAGACAGATGGATTGAAGAAGCGCAGCGCTCGCGCCACCATGTACCTCACGGTGGCGCTCCTGTTTCTCGTCGCCGTCCGGTACACGCCGGAGCTGCCCGACACGCCCGCCGCCGACGTGCTCCAGCAGGGCGCGTCCACGCGCGCCATCTCCGAGTTCGTGGACTCCGTCGTCGCGCCGCCCCGGCGCATGGAGACGCTGAATCGCGGTGAGACGCTGATCGGCCTGTTCAAGCGCGTCGGGATCGGCGACCAGGCGGCGAGCGAGATCGTGCGCGCCGCGAGCGCGTCGGCCATCGACGCTCGCTATCTCAAGGCCGGCATGCCGGTGGAGTTCACCACCGCGGACAGCACGCTCGAGAACCCGCAGGAGCTCACCTTCCATCTCGGCGTGGACCGGCTGCTGCACATGCGGCGCACCGCGTCCGGCTGGACGGGCGTCGAAGAGCGGCTTCCCTGGACCATCGACACGGTGGTGGTGGGCGGAACGATCCACGCCAATCTGTACCAGGCGATGGACTCGTCGGCGGCCCGCTATTTCCCCGCGCATGGCAAGGACGAGCTGGCATGGGCGCTCGCCGACATCTTCGAGTATCGCGTGGACATGAGCCGCGAGCTCCAGGACGGTGACGAGTTCAAGACGATCGTGGAGCGGATGGTCGGGCCCGGCGGCGTGACGCGCGTGGGCAAGGTGCTCGCCGCCTCGTTCTCGCTGTCGGGCAGCAACATCTCCGCCGTGCGGTTCGAGAGCAGGAACGCGAGCCCACAGTATTACGACGCGACCGGCCGCTCCATGCGCGCTGCCTTCCTGCGCGCGCCGCTGGAGTTCCGCCGCATCTCGAGCACCTTCGGCACGCGCTACCACCCCATCCTCGGCCGCTGGAAGGCGCACCGGGGTACCGATTACGCGGCGTCACCGGGCACGCCGGTGCGCGCGATCGGCGACGCCGTCGTGGTTCGCGCCGGCTGGTCGGGCGGATACGGCAACCTGCTGGAGCTCCGTCATCGCAACGGCTACGTCACGCGGTACGGCCACCTCCGTGGCTTTGCCAAGGGTATCCGGGCTGGCGTGCGCGTGAACATCGCGCAGACGGTCGCCTACGTCGGAACCACCGGTCTGAGCACCGGCCCACACCTCCATTTCGAGGTGCTCGTGGGTGGCGTGCAGCGCGACTCCCGCGTGGCGCTCAAGTCCATCGCCGGCGAGCCGATCGCGCGTGGCGAGCGGGCGTTGTTCCAGGAGCGGAGCGCGCGGCTGCTCGCGTCGCTCAACTCGAGCGCCTCGGGTGTGCTTCGCCTCGCGGCACGCTGACCGCCTCGCCGCTTTGACTCACGCGCCCGCCGACAACGGCGGGCGCATTTACTTGTAGCCCCGGCTAGCGCGTCGCCGTTCGTCCGACTAAGGGTTCGGCATGCTCCTCTGGCTCATCGCGGTACTCGCCGGTGCGCTCGCTGCCGCGCTCCAGTACGGACGCGGCGCGCTCATGCCTCGCCTGGCGCCTCTGGCGCTCCTCCGCGCGCTCGTCGGCACGCTGGTCGTGGCCCTGCTGCTCGACGCGCCGGCTGGCCGAGCTCGCGCCCTCGTCCCTGACGTGGCCGTGGACGCGTCGGAGAGCTGGCTGCGCGGTACGGCGCGCTGCGACCGCTGGCGCATGGCGCTCGACTCCGCGGCCCGACTCGGCGGCGGTCGATGGATGCGCTTCGGGGATTCGCTGCGCGCGGACCCGGGCGTCAAGGCGCCGGTCGATCATGCATCCAGGCTCCGCCCCGTCGCCGACCGCGCGGCTGCCACCGGCCGCGCCGTAGTCGTCATCACGGACGGCGAGCTGGATGATGGCGACGCAATGGCCAGCCTGCCGCGCGGCTCGCGCGCGATCGTCATCCCCTGCACGCCGGCGCCGGACGTCGCCGTGGGGACGCTGGACGTACCCCGCACGCTCCTCGCGGGTGACACGCTGACGGCGCGCATCACGCTCGTTGGCGGGCCCGCCGGTGGGCCCGCCGGCCGACTCGAGCTCCGGCTCGATGGCAGCGCGATCGCCTCCGCCAACTACGGTGAAACAGGACGCTACGGCGAGCAGGCGCTCGCCGTTCGCGGCGTGGTGTCTGGCGCCGAGCGTTCGGCGGTGCTCCAGGCCGTCATTCGCGGCGAGGGCGATCTGGAGCCGCGCAACGACACCCTCTCGGTCGGCGTGGACATCAGCCGGTCCCCTGCGGCGGTGTTCGTGTCCACGGCGCCGGACTACGACGCACGCGAAGCCGTCGCCGCATTGCGAGGCGTGACCGCGCTGCCAACGCGCGCCTATTACCGCGTGGCCCCCGGCACATGGCGCGCCGACGGCACGTTGGCCCCCGTGCTCGAGAGCGACGTGCGCGCCGCCGTGCGCGAGGCGCCGTTCGTGGTGCTGCACGGCGACACGACGGCGTTCGGCCCGCCGCGCGACGCCACGCGTGGCGCGCTGCTGTTGTTCGCACCCCCGGCCACCGACGACGGCGAATGGTTCGCCGCGGCTGCGCCGTCGTCGCCGTTGGCGGGAGCGCTGAGCCCCTTGCCGTTCGACAGCCTTCCGCCGATCAGCGTGGCCCCCAACATTCCGCGCGGCGAGTGGGAGGGGCTCGTGGCGCGGCGTGGCGGCGCGGCGAGCGACCGGCGCGTCGTGCTGTCCGGGACGGATACGCCCAGACACATCGCGGTGCTGGGGGCGGCGGGCCTCTGGCGCTGGCGCTTCCGCGGC
>JBJMNM010000399.1:0-5828 GCA_045804305.1 Gemmatimonadaceae bacterium
GAGCTCCAGTCCGCCGCGCCGATCACCTTCTTCCGAATGGTGCCGTCGCGCGCGATCACGAACGTCTCCGGATATCCGGTGACCTGGTAGCTCGTGGCCGTCCTGCGCGCGGGGTCGTGCAGGATCTCGAAGGTGAGTCCAAGATCCTTGGCGAACTGACGCACGTGCTCCTCCTCGCCGGGATCGTCCACGCTCAGCGCGACGACGGACAAGCCCTGCGAACCGAACTCGCGATGCAGCTTCTCCAGGCTCGGCATCTCGACGCGACAGGGCTCGCACCAGGTGGCCCAGATGTTCACGAGCACCACCTTGCCCTTATAGTCGGCGAGCGTCTTCTCCTTCGCGGCGCCGTCCAGCGTCTTGCCCTGAAATTCTGGCGCCGCCGATCCGACGGACACTGGAAAGAGCTCGTCGCCGAGATAGTGCGTGGCCGCGGCGAGCCCTGCGGCGAGCAACCCGATGATACCGAGGACGAAGGTCCACTGCTGGCGCGCCGTCATGCGATCAGCGCCTCGCTCACGCGCGCTGCACGCACTGGCTGCGCAGGGCGCCGATCTCGCGCGCCGGGTCGGCGGCGGCGAAGATCGCATTGCCCGCGACGAAGGTGTCGGCACCGGCGCACCAGCACTCCACGATCGTCTGCCGATTGATCCCGCCATCCACCTCGAGTGCGGCGCCGCTATGCGCGGCGTCCAGCATGCGGCGGGCCCCCGCAATCTTGTCGAGCGAGTGCGGGATGAACGTCTGTCCACCAAACCCGGGATTCACCGACATCACGAGCAGCAGATCGAGCTCCTCGAGCACGTCCTCGACGGCGCTGAGCGGCGTGGACGGATTGAGCGCGACGCCCGCCGTTGCGCCCAGCTCGCGAATGCGCACGAGCTGCCGATGCAGATGCGGCGACACCTCGGCGTGAATCGTGAGCCCCGACGCGCCGGCCGCGACGAAGTCGTCGAAGTAGCGCTCGGGCTCGAGGACCATCAGGTGGACGTCCAGAGGGAGCGACGTGAGCTTTCGCACGGTCTCGATCACCTTCGCCCCGAACGTGAGGTTGGGCACGAAGCGGCCGTCCATGACGTCCACGTGCACCCAATCGGCTCCTCCCTTTTCCATCATGGCCACCTCATCACCGAGCCTGGCGAAGTCGGCGCTCAGGATGGAGGGCGCGATGCGGACGCCGCTCATGGGGTCGGCGTCCCCGCTACGCGAATCTGCACGGATGCACCCGGCAGGATCGTGGCGTTCGGCACCGGGGACTGACCAACGATCGTGCCCGGCGCGCCGGCGCCCGCGGGCTCGTCGATCACCTGCACGTCGCGCACACCGAGTTGACCGAGCAACACGCGCGCGGCCCCGACGTCGCGACCCATGAGGTTGGGCATCTGGAGCGACGCCGCCGCCTCGCCGCGGCTGAGCACGAGCGAGATCGAGCTCGGCACGCTCACCTGCGTGCCGGCGGCGGGCCGCGTGGCGATCACCGTGCCGCGCGGCGCATTGCTGTTCGCCTCGCCCACGTCGCCCACGTCGAACCCGTCCTTCTCGAGCAGCACCTGCGCCTCGATGCGCGTCATTCCCGTGACGGTCGGAACGCTGGCCGTACGCTGGCCGGCGCTCACGATCAGCGAGATCGTTCCGCCGATGCCCTCGCGCGAGCCCGGCGGCGGCGACTGTTCGAGCACGGTCATCTTCGGCGCCGAGGCGGTGAAGCGGGCCTCGCCCTGCTCGGCCTTGAAGCCGGCCTGCGCGAGACGCTGCGAGGCCTCGTCGAACATCAGGCCCGTCACGTTCGGCACCTTCACGTCGCGCGGCACCACGCCGCTGGGAAACACGACGAACGCCACGATCAGCCAGGCGAGCGAGAACCCGGCCACGATGCTGACGAGATAGACGAGCGACCTGCGGACGCGCGAGCGCCAGCTCATGCGGCAACTCCAGTGCGGGGACGACGGAAGCGGGCGGCGAACGCGCCGTCCGTTCCGTGCTGCTGCGGCAGGACGCGCAGCAGGCCGCGGTCCAGGGTCTCCGGCGGTACCACGCCCTCGGGCGGCGCCTCGAGGCGCCAGTCGGCATGCTCGGAGAGGAACGTCACCACCTGCTCGTCGTTCTCCTCGAGCTCCAGCGAGCAGGTGCTGTAGATCAGCAGGCCACCCGGCCGCACCACCGACGCCGCTGCGCGAAGGATGTTGCGCTGGAGCGAGGGCAGCACGGCGAGATCGCTCGCCTTGAGACGCCAGCGCGCGTCGGGATGACGGCGGAAAGTCCCCGTGCCGGTGCATGGTACATCGACCAGGACGGCGTCCATTCCCGTGAGCGCCGGCTGCAGCGCGTCACCCTGAAAGGGGATCACGTTCTGCGCGTCGAGCCGTTGCACGTTCTCGCGAACGCGAAGGAGTCGGTTACGTGAGAGATCGCCGGCGAACACGGTGCCCGCGGTGCGCGCCAGCTCGAGCGCCTTCCCGCCGGGCGCGGCACAGAGATCGGCAACCGTCGCCCCAGTCGGCACCGATGCGTAGCGCGTCACCAGCGTGGAGGCGGGATCCTGGAGGTGGAAGAGTCCCTTCTTGAAGGCGCCGAGCTCCGTCATGGAGCCCACGCCGCTCAGCAGCACCAGACTGTCGGGCACCAGCGGCGCCTCACCCGTCTCCACGCCGGCGCTCTCGAACATCGCCTCGAGCTGCTCGCGCACCACGTGATACGGACGCGCCACGAGCGGAGCCTCACCATTGTTGGCGGCCAGCAGCTTCCGCGTCTCCGACTCGCCCCACCGCGCGAGCCACCGCGCCACGATCCATCGCGGATGCGAGTACTCGAGCGCGAGCGCATCGGTCAGGTCTGATGGCACCGCAACGCCCAGCGCCGCACGTTCCCGATCGAGGCGGCGCAACACCGCGTTCGCGAGCTTGCTCGCGCCGATGCCGTGCCGCTTCTTCACGACCTCGACGGTCTGGCCGATCGCGGCGTATGGCGGCACGCTGCCCATCGCGAGCAGCTGGTACGCGCCGAGCCGCAGCAGGTCGATCACATCGAAGTCAAGCCGTGCGAGGCCGCCGCTCACCCGCTCGGCCAACAGGGCATCGAGCCAGCTCCGCCGGCGCAGCATCCCATACACGAGCTCGCGGGTCCAACGGCGATCGCGCGGCTCGAGGCGCGAGGTGCGGCGCTCGAAGCTGCTGTCGAGCAGGTCGCCCGCGCGGAGATCGGCGAGGATCTCCGCGGCGGCGGTGCGTGCGTCGGTCACGGCGCCACGCGCCGCAACGGCGGGGCGCCCGGGGTCCGTCACCGTTCGAGAACCCTCGCGACCAGGTGCGACGCGGCCGCGTGCTCGTGCCGGCCCCAATGGCAACCGACTACGAGCTGGGCGAGCTTCTCACGAGTCACCGACGTCGTCATAGCAGGAAAGGTAGTCATTGGCCGCCCGTTCGGCATTCGGCGCGTCCCAGATGCCCCGGATGACGGCGACGCCGTGCACTCCGGCCAGCCGCAGCGCGCGGCAGTGTGCCGGCCGCACCCCGCCGATGGCGATGACCGGCACCGCCGTGGACGCGATGAGCGCTTGCACGAAGGGAAAGCCATGCTCGTCGTCGCCGGAGAATGGCGCCGACCCGATGATGCGCCCTGCGACGAGCCAGTCCGCCCCTTCAGCGGCCGCTGCAATGCCCTCGGCAGCGCGATGGACGCTGGCGCCAATGACCAGCGCGGCCGCGGCGCGGCGTGCGTCGGCCATGGTCAGGGAGCGGCTCGTGAGCTGCGCGCCACGCGCGCGCACTGCGAGGGCCACGTCGATACGGTCGTTCACCACGAGCCAGGCGCCGGTCACGAGCTGAGCGACCGCCAGCTTCTCCCCCAGCGCCTGCAGTCTGGCGCCGGTCGCATGGGCCGCGCGCAGATGCAGCGCGCCCCGCAGGCCCAGCACTCCCATCACCGCGCACGCCACGTCCACGAAATCGGCCCGCGCAACGACCTCGTCGGTGGTGACGGCGTGCACGATAGGCACGCCGGCATGGTTGGGGAGGGGGGCCGAGTTATTGTCGGGCACGCTCTCCCTACGGAGAGGTGCGGACCGCGGTGTCGAACCGGTCTCCCACGGCCACGCCCCGACCGTTGGCCCATTCGGCCGGAGCAAGCCGACGCTTGCCGGCCGGCTGCACGGCCGTGATCCGCACCGCGCCTCCGCCGCAGGCCACGATCATCCCATCGGCGTCGATGGTGAGCACGTCGCCAGGGGCGTGGGCGGTTCCGCGGGGCGCCACGCGAGCGCCGAACAGCTTCACCTCCGCCCCGCGCACCCGGCTCCACGCACCCGGCTTGGGATCGTACGCACGGACGTGCCGCCCCACCTCGTGGGCCGTGAGGGACCAGTCCACCATCCCCTTCTCACGGGTGAGCTTGGCCGCATAGGTGGCCGCCGAGTCGTCCTGGGGCTGCGGCTTCGCGAGCCCCAGCTCCAGCAGTGCGAGCGCCTGCACGATTGCTCCCGCGCCCAGCTCGCTCAGCCGGAGCGCGAGCTCTCCGGCCGTCTCGTCAGCCAGGATCTCCGTGCGCTCGGTGAGCAGTACCGGACCTGCGTCGAGCGCCGGCACCATCTGCATGATCGTCACGCCGGTGGTGGCGAGCCCGTCGCGGATGGCCGCCTGAATGGGCGCGGCGCCGCGCAGCGCCGGCAGGATCGACGCGTGGATGTTGAGCGTCCCGTGCCGCGGCAGGTCGATCACGGCCTTGGGCAGGATGTGCCCGTACGCCACGACGACGCTCACGTCGGGCTCGAGCGCGGCGATCTGCGCGAGAAACTCCTCTCCGCGCGGCTTCTCCGGCTGAAGCACCGGAATGCCCTCCGCGAGCGCGACCTGCTTCACCGGCGACGACTCCAGCCTGGACCGCGACCGCCCGACCGGCTTGTCCGGTTGGGTCACGACGCCCACCACCTCGAACCCCTCGCCGAGCAGAGCGCGCAGGGGCGCGGTGGCAAACTCGGGCGTGCCCCAGAAGAGCACGCGCACGCTAGAGCTCCTCCTCCGGATGCTCGTGCTCTTCCAGCTCGTCCGACGTCTCGAGCGAGACCCGCCTGACATAGCCGGGATACTTGTCCTGCTGGAGCTTCCACTTCGCGAGCGCGGCGGCTCGCTTCAGCACGCTGAGATAGTCGAGGAAGAGCTTTCCATCGAGATGATCGATCTCGTGCTGGAGGCATCGCGCGAGGAGCTCCGAGGCTTCGACCTCGTATGGCTCGAAGTTCTCATCGAGCGCGCGCACGGTCACCGTCGCCGGACGCTCGACGTCGGCGTAGATGTCGGGGATGGAGAGACATCCTTCCTCGCCCTTCGCCTTGCCCGAGCGCTCCACGACCTCGGGGTTGATGAGCACGAGGCGAACGTCGTCCACCTCCACCACGGCGAGCCGTTCGGTGCGCCCCACCTGCGGCGCGGCCAGTCCGATGCCGCGCGCGTGATGCATGGTGTCGAACATGTCCGTGATGAGCCGGCGCAGGTCGTCCGTCATCCCGGCGACGGGCGTGGTGGCCTGCCGCAGGATCGGATCGCCGAGGACGCGGATGTCGAGAATGCTCACGGCGCCGCGCTCACGCCTTGGACGCGGGGGCGCTCGTGCTCACGCCGATGATCCGCGCGATCCGTCCGCGCTCGACGATCAACCGCGACTCGGCGGACTTGATCGTGATGTGGTCTTCCATTGGGCGCGCCTTGCCGCTTTCATCCGTCACCGTTTCGCGCACGTGGATCACCTCGCCCACGATGCCGCCGAAGGTGACGACCTGATCGCCGCGCTTGATGTTCCGCAGCGCTTCCTCGTGCTTCTTCTTCTGTGCCTGCTGC
>JBJMNM010000400.1:0-4342 GCA_045804305.1 Gemmatimonadaceae bacterium
CCACGATCTCGAGGAAGCCGAGATTGCCCGTGCCGGCACCTGTGCCGTACGAGAGGCCGGGAATGCTGATGAAGGTCAGGGCGCTCGTCTCGCTCGCCACGATCGAGAACATCACCGCCCACCACGGGATCGCGCCGTCGGCGACGAAGTAGTCCTTCGCGTCGCGCTGTCGTCGTCCCACATACAGACCGAGTGCCGTCGTGCCGGCCAGGTACGCCACGAGCACGACGGCATCGAGCACGGTGAAACGGGTCATCGAGCTCCTCTAGGCGACGACGTACGCTTCCATCGCGAAGTATTCGGCCAGCCCCAACCGGTCGAGAAGCGCCGCCGTGTCCTTGTTGCGCGCGTCCACGCGCTGCCAGAACTCGCGATCGTCCTGGCCCGGGAAGGGCGCCGAGTCCTTCTGCGACTGGTGCTTGAAGATCGCCTGGATCTTCAATCGCAGCTCTTCCTGCGACATCGGGGTCAGCCAGGTGGCGTCCGTGACGTCCCACTCCTGCCAGGCGCCGCGATAGAGCCACACCTCGGGACGCGGGAAGTCGATCTCCTTGAGCGCGAGATCGATGGCTTCCTTGCACATCCGGTGCGTGCCGTGCGGGTCGGAGAGATCGCCGGCGACGAAGATGATCTCGGGCCGGTATTCGTTCAGCAGATCGCGCACGATCGCCACGTCAGCGGGGCCGATCGGGTCCTTCTTCACCTTGCCCGTCTGATAGAAGGGCAGATTGAGGAAGCGGGCGTTCTCGCGCGCGAGGCCCATCACCTCGATGCCCGCCACGGCCTCGCTCTCCCGGATCATCCGCTTGATGTCCTGCACTTCGGGGATGTCCACGTCGCCCGGCTGCTTGGCGTCCAGGAACTGATTCACCTTGTCGGCCAGGCCATTGACCGTTTTGCCCCCCACGCCGCTCTCGTCGGACAGCCGGCGCAGGAAGTCCACGTACCGCCGCACGTCGTGATCAAACACGGCGATGTTGCCGCTCGTCATGTAGGCGACGAGCATGTCGTTCCCGTTCTGCACGAACTTGCGCAGGATGCCGCCCATCGAGATGACGTCGTCGTCCGGATGGGGCGAGAAGCAGATCGTGCGGCGATGCTGCGGGAGCTTGCTTTTGCCGCGGATCTTCGCGCCGAGGGCGTTGAAGACTTCACCGTTCACGGCGCCGGGGGAGCCGCGCTGCGCCACGAGCGACGACATGCCATGCTCGGCGTAGTCGGTCTGCGTGAGCTTGAGGATCGCCTTGCCGGTCTGTAGCGAGAGCCAGACGACCGCCTTGAGCATCAGGTCGGGCGTCCAATCCACTTCGTCGAGCAGCCACGGGGTCGCGATCCGCGTGAGCGCGGCACCGGCCGCGGCGTCCACGTAGAAGGTCGTGTTCGGGTGCCGCTGGAGGAACGTGGCGGCCACCTGGAGATTGATCTCGCCCTCGACCGACCGCTTGACGATCGCCGCCTTGTGCTCACCCGTGGCGAGAATCGCGATCTCGCGCGCGTCGAGAATCGTGGCGACGCCCATCGTGATGGCCTCCTTCGGCACGAACTCCTCGCCGAAGAAGTCCGCTGCCGCATCGCGCCGCGTGACGGCGTCGAGGTGCACGAGCCGCGTGCGGCTCTCCACGCCCGACCCCGGCTCGTTGAAGCCGATGTGTCCCGTCTTGCCGACGCCGAGGAGCTGGAAGTCGATGCCGCCGGCGCGCGCGATGGCTGCCTCGTACTCCCGGCACGCGTTCTCCACCTGATCGCGCGGAATGTCACCGCGCGGGATGTGCACGTTCTCCTTCGGGACGTCCACGTGGTCGAAGAGATTCTCCCACATGAAGCGGTGATAGGAGTGGATGTTGTCCGGCGTCATCGGGTAGTACTCGTCGAGATTGAACGTCACGACGTTCGCGAAGCTCAATCCCTCGTCGCGATGCATGCGAATCAGCTCGCGATAGACGCCGATGGGCGTGGATCCCGTGGCGAGGCCCAGCACGGCCGTCTTGCCGGCCGCGCGACGCTCGCGGACGAGGATGGCGATGCGTGCGGCGATGAGGCGCGCGAGATCCTCGTGCTCCTCGACGACGATGGTGCGGATGCGCTCGAGCGCGGCCGCGTGGGAGGTGACCGGGACACGCGAAGGCCCGCGAGTCGCCAAGCGCTCGCGGGCCTCGTGCCCGGTGCCGACGTCCTGATGGGCGCCAGTGACCGGTTCCGTCATGTCATTCCTGTCAGCTCAGGCGGAGAAGGAGCTGCCGCAACCGCAGCCGCCGGTCGCGTTCGGGTTCTTGAAGGTGAAGCCGGATCCCTGCATCGACGAGACGTAGTCGATGACCACCCCGCTGATGTACTGGGCCGAGAAGGGGTCCACGAACACGCGGTAGTCGCCCTGGTCCACTACGAGGTCGTCCTCGGCCGCCGCATCCTCGATCAGGAGGCCGTACTTGAAGCCGCTACAGCCGCCAGGCTGCACGCTCACGCGCAAGCCACCGACGGATGGATCGACGCCTTCCTGGGACATGAACTTCTTGACCTCTTCGCCCGCGACGGGCGTGACGGTCATCAGGACTTCGGGTTGGTTGGTCGTGCTCACGGAGGGCCCTCCAGTGTGAAGCGCAGACCGGTCCGGCCGCGCGGTCATCCACTAACCTAAGTATATACCCTGCAACGGCTCCAGGTTCAAGCTGGATGCCGCCGGGAACGTGTGATTAGTACGCCCCCGACGGCCCGGGTTCCCGCCGCGCTAATCCGCGGCGACCGGCCGGACCACGTCCCGCTGGGCCCGCGGACCGGCGTCTTCTTCGCGGAAGGCGCGGGCAATCCAGGCGAACGCGAGCGCAGCCACGGCCAGCATGATGAGCCCGGTCATGGTCTCTCCAAACACCAGCTTGCCGATGCCGAACAGCGTGGCGTACACGGCAACGATGCCGGCGAGCCAGTTGGCCCACGCCAGCGCGCCGCCCGGGATCTGCTCCCCGCCGTAGCCGAGCCGATCGGAGATCCGGCGCCAGCCCGGGCCGCCGGGCCGCACGCGCTGGTAGAACGACTCGAGCTTGCTCTCCGGCTCGGGCGCGGTGGCGTAGGTCACGGAGACCCAGATCAGCGTGCTCAGGGCGACGGTGATCAGCATGACCCACGCATCAGTACGAAGATCGCCAGCCGGAAAGCGGCCCCCCTCCAACCACCACGCATGGCCGTTCATCAGCCAGATGGCGCTGATGGAGATGAGCAGCGACGCGACCATCGCGCTGATCTCGCTCCAGGCATTGATGCGCCACCAGTACCACCGCAGGATGAGCACGAGCCCCGTCCCCGACCCGAGCGCGAGGAGGAACTTCCACGCGCCTTCCACTGTGGTGAGGTTCATCGTAACGAAGATCGACGCGAGGAAGAGCAGCACCGTCGCCCAGCGCGACACGGCGACGTAGTGCTTCTCCGTGGCGGTCTTGTTGACGAATCGCTTGTAGAAGTCGTTCACCAGGTACGACGCGCCCCAGTTGAGCTGCGTGCCCACGGTGGACATGTACGCCGCGGCGAAGCCGGCCATCATGAACCCGCGCCATGGGCTGGGAAGCAGATCCACGAACGCCTGCACGTAGGCGGCCTCGTGATCGTGCGTCGCGCCGATGCCGGCGGGGTAGAGGAGCACCGTCGCCAGGCCGGTGAGGATCCACGGCCACGGGCGAATGGCGTAGTGCGCGACCTGGAAGAACAGCGTCGCGAGCACGCCATCCTTTTCCGTCTTGGACGAGAAGATCCGCTGCGCCACGTACCCGCCACCGCCGGGCTCGGCGCCCGGATACCACGCGGCCCACCACTGCACCGAGAGGAACACCGCGAGCGCGAGCAGCGGCATCCACGTGTAGGCTTCGATCCCGTTCGGCGTGACCTTGATGGGGAGCACCGAGATGGCCGCGCCCGAGCTGCCGAACTTGGTCGCGAGGCCCGCCTTGAGCATGTCCATGCCGCCGACGGCCCGCACCGCGTAGATCGCGAGAATGATCACCGCCGTCATCTTGATCACGAACTGTACGAGGTCGGTCCACAGCACGGCCCACATGCCGGCGCCGGCCGAGTACGCGACGGTGATGACGAAGCAGATGCCCACCGCCAGGATGTCGCCGGAGATCTCGAAGCCGGCGACGTGAACGGGACGAAGGCCCAGCGAGATGGTGAGGATCTTGATCATCGCGCGGGTGACCCACCCGAGGATGATCAGATTGATCGGCAGCGCGAGGTACAACGCGCGGAATCCACGCAGTGCGGCAGCCGGCTTCCCGCTGTACCGCAGCTCCGCGAACTCCACGTCGGTCATCACGCCGGCGCGTCGCCACAGTCGGGCGAAGAAGAACACGGTGAG
>JBJMNM010000401.1:0-7839 GCA_045804305.1 Gemmatimonadaceae bacterium
ACCAGCTCGCTCGTGTCGCTCGCCCGCAGCGACAGCTTGCCCTTCTGGTCCTTCGCCTTGAAGCCTTTGCTGTCGGTGGGCACGATGAACCCGCGAATCGACTTGTCGCTCGGGTCCCCGTTCGTCTTCGCCCACACGATCGCGATCTTCGCCGTGGACCCGTTCGTGATCCACATCTTCGCGCCGTTCAGGAGCCACGAGCCGTCCTGCTGCTCGCGCGCCATCGTGATCATGCCGCTCGGATTGGAGCCGTAGTCGGGCTCCGTGAGACCGAAGCAGCCGATGATCTCGCCGGTCGCCATCCGGGGCAGATACGTCTTCTTCTGCTCCTCGGAGCCGAAAGCGTAGATGGGATACATGGCGAGCGCGCCCTGCACGCTGGCGAACGAGCGCACGCCGGAGTCGCCGCGCTCGAGCTCCTGCATGATGAGCCCGTACTGCACGTTGTTCAGCCCCGCGCAGCCGTATTCCTCCGGCAGGTTGGCGCCGAACACGCCGAGCTTCCCCATCTCCGGGATGAGCTCCTTCGGGAAGCGGCCCTGCACGTAGGCGTCGCCGATGATGGGGAGCACGCGCTCGTCCACGAAGTGGCGCACGCTGTCACGGACCGCACGCTCCTCTTCGGAGAGGACGCTATCGATGTCGTAGAAGTCGAGCATTCGCTGATGTTGGATGAAAGGGAAGCGCTTGGCGAAAGGTAATCTTGACAACGGGCGGGAATGCTGAATAATCAGCACATCGCTGGTATCACTCACTCTCCCGTGAACCCCATGTCGACGTCACTGCTTCAAGTCGCCGTACTCGCCTCGCTGTCCGGCGCTGCTTCGTCCGTGGCGGCAGGTCAGTCGGCGCTCCGCCCGGACGATGCGACCCTCGCGCGGCGCATCGAGGCCTACGTCGCCCCGCTCGCCGCCCACGAGCTGTCAGGCACCCTGCTCGTAGCGCGCGGCAACCGCGTCGTCTTCGAACACTCCTACGGTTTCGCCAATCACGAGCTCGGGGTGCCGTTCACGCCGACCACGCCGACCAACGTTGCGTCCATCACCAAGCCGCTCACGGTCATCATCGCCATGCAGCTGGTGGACGCGAAACGACTCTCCGTCACGGATACGGTCGCGCGTTGGCTGCCGGAGTACGTCCACGGCAAGCGCATGACGGTCGTGCAGCTGATGAATCATCAAGCCGGCGTGCCGCATCGACTGCTCGCCGACGACGCGCAGGAGGAGCCGAAGACGACCGACGAGATGGTGCAGGCGGCCAACGCCATGCCGCTCCTGTTCCAGCCGGGTACCCAGACCTCCTACAGCTCGGGCGGCTATTCGCTGTTCGCCGCGGTTCTCGAGCGAGCGAGCGGGCGCCCGTACGATGCGCTGCTCCAGACGCTCGTCGCGCGGCCGGTGGGCGCGACGACGATTCGGCATCTGGATCATCGTGAGCTCCTGCCGGGCCGCGCGACCAGTGTCGTGCCGATCGGGAACACCGTGATCAACGCTTCGCTACGCGATCTCTCGTTCCTCGTTGGCGCGGGCTCCGTCTACACCACGCCGCGCGACGTCTTCGCCGTGATGCAGGGGCTGCTGCGCGGAACCTACGGCGCCGGCGCCCGCGCGGCGCTCGTTCGGCCGACCGGTCTCTCCTGGAATGGTGTGACGAACGGCTTCCGTGCCTTCGCCGACTGGAGCGCCGCCGATTCGCTGAGCGTGCTGTTCTTCGGCAACGCACACACCGGGGCGATCGATCTGATGCGACGCGCCATCCCGCGCATCGCCGCTGGTGCCGTCGTTCCTCCGGCGAGCGTGCCCGCTGTGAATCCGGTGGCGCTCTCGGCTCGCACGCGTGAGCGTCTCACTGGCGAGTACGACACCGGCGGCGGCTCCATCTCCCACGTCGGCTTCATGTCGCCAACCGTGATGTTGTTCGGCGACCGCGCACTGCTGGCCGTCAACGACTCCACCTTTTTCTCGACGGCCGACTACGCGCCCGTCACCTTCAGCGGCGGCACCGCCGGCGCGGCCGAGGTGATCCAGTGGGGGGCCGGCACGTGGGGCACCGGCGAGCTCGGACCACGGTTCACGCGGGTACGGGCCGCTGCGGGGACGCCGCGAGTGCCCTGATCCCGCGCCCGCGCTTGCCCCGATGCGCTAACCCTTCCGTGCCGCGCGGCGTCCGAGGGTCTGCGACCCTTCGCCGCGTCCCGGCCGCGTGGCGAGCACGCGCCGCGCGTACGGCGCGATGTCCACCTCGCGCGCCTTGGCTCGGAAGGTGGAGCCGTGATCGATCGTGTGCCCCATCTCGTCCTGCCACTGGTGCACCATCTCGTGGACGAGCGTGTGGAGCGCCTCCTGCCAGCCGTGCTTGCGCAGGTGCGCGCGGCTGATCGCGATCTCGGCCGGCTCGCCACCGGGGGTGGACGCGGTGTAGTGCCCGAGTCGCGTCTTCATCCGGCGCGACACCCGGATCTCGATCGGCTTGAGCACTCCGTGGAAGTGCCGGCGGTTGTAGCGCTCGTGCCAGGCGTTGAGCTGCTCGGCGATCTCCACGTCTTCCTCGTGCGTGCGCTCGCGGCGCGCCGCAGGGCGGGCCGAGCGAATCGGGAACGACACGATGACGCGCTGCGCCTCGCGACGCTCCGCTCGGCTGCGGCCCTCGACGAAGGTGACGATCGCCGCCAGCACCGACTCGGGCGCGCTCAGGTAGCCCTCGTGCACGCGCAGCGCGCCGCCGCCGAAGCTCACCATGACGTTGCGATTGCGGGTCAGACGGCAGCGCGTGATGCGGCGCAGCCCGAGCCCCTGCAGCCGAGCCAGCAGCTCCTCGGCGTTGTGCGGCGTGCGAACGTTGAAGCCGAGCTCGAGCTGCGAGACGTCCGGGCGCGGACGGAAGAAACGGGTCAGCGCGCGAAGCATTTGACGGGTCCCGGAATGAAGCCCAGGTCGTCGGCCGACCAGACAAGCGTTGACACTTCGATGTTCTCCTTCGTGATGCGAATGCTATTGACGGACGACGGGCGCCCACCGCGCATGCGGTTCGATACTGTACCCGCCGTCGAGATGACAGTGCCTTTTTTCGTGTGCTCGATGTAGTGAATCGCGTCCTGATGGTCGTGCCCGCAGAGCACGAGATCCACCGCCAGATCGGCGAACGCGCCGAGCGCCCGCGCGGTGTTCTTGAGTCCGTGCCGCTGTGAGAGCTCGCCCTTCATCGGGTTGTGGTGCATCACGACGACTCGCGCGCCCTCGGCCGGCGACTCGCTGAACACGCGACGCAGCCGGTCGATCTGCTGTCGCCGGATGATGCCGATGATGGAGATGTCGCGCAGGTTCCAGGTCAGCGTCTGGGCCGTCACGCCGTGCGACGTGTTGAGCCCGGCCAGGGTGGCGCCCGGGACGGGAAGCACCGGCTCGATGTCGTGGCTGATATAGCGCCGATAGTTCGCCAGCATCTCCTGCTCGTCGCCGAAGCCGAGCGGCGCCTTCCACCACTGCACGTCGTGATTGCCGGGAATGCAGATGACCTTGCTGAACGCCTCGGCGTGCTTGATGAACGCGCGGGCCCGCTGGAACTCTCCGGAGCGCGCGCGCTGGGTGACGTCGCCCGAGATGGCGACGACGTCGTAGCGCCGGGTCTGGATCAGTGCTTCCATGGCCTCGTACTGCTCGGGCACCGCGGGGTGGCCGAAGTGCAGGTCGGAGCAATGGAAGATGGTTACGGTCGTCACGGCCGGATCACAGACGCGCGATGACGCATTCGGTGAACTGGTCGGTCGTCGCGGTGCCGCCCAGATCGCGCGTCACGCACTTCTGATCGCGGATCGTCGTCTCCAGGGCGTTGCGGACCTTCGCGGCGCGGAGACCGTCGTTCATGTACTCGAGCATCATGCAGCCGGCCAGCACCAGCGCGCTCGGGTTGGCGACCCCCTTGCCGGCGATGTCCGGCGCCGTGCCATGGACCGCCTCGAAGATCGCCCCGCCGAGTCCGATGTTCGCGCCCGGCGCGAGCCCCAGCCCGCCGACGAGCCCCGAGATCTCGTCCGACAGAATGTCGCCGAAGAGGTTGGTGGTGACGATCACGTCGTACCGCTCGGGGTGCAGCACGAGGTTCATCGCCATCGCGTCCACGATCACTTCCTCGAACTGGACGTTGGCGTATTCCTGCGCGATCAGCCGGCCCACGTCGAGGAAGAGACCCTGAGAGAACTTCAGGATGTTGGCCTTGTGCACCAGGGTGACCTTCTTGCGCCCATGCTTCTGGGCGTAGTCGAAGGCATAGCGCACGATCCGCTCGGAGCCGGCCCGCGTGATGATCGCCACCGATTCGGCGGCCGCGCGCGGATCGTTTCCCATCTTGATGTAATGCTCGATTCCGACGTACAGCCCTTCGGTGTTCTCGCGCACGAGCACGAGGTCGATGTTCTCGTAGCGGCCGCCGGGCACGATCGTGTGCGCGGGACGCACGTTGGCGTAGAGATCGAACGTCTTGCGCAGCGCCACGTTGATGGAGCGGAACCCCTCGCCGACGGGCGTCTCGAGCGGGCCCTTGAGCGCCAGACGCGTGCGCTTGATCGAATCAAGCGTCTGGTCAGGGATCGGATCGCCGTACTTGGCGACGCCGGCCTGCCCCGCGTACTGGATATCCCACGTGATATCCGCCCCCGCCGCCTCGAGGATGCGCACGGTGGCACTGCTGATCGACGGCCCGATGCCGTCGCCTGGAATGAGCGTGACTGGTGTTCCCATGTGCGATATGAAGTGCTCGGCCTCAGCGGGCCGTGATCAGGTCAGCGAACTTGTTGGCGAGGCTCGCCACGAGCGCGGGCGAGAAGGTGGGAGAGGGGTCGCTTCGGACGTCACCAATCCACCGCACCTCGCCCAATCGGCCGTCGATCAGCGCCACCTTCAGCACGGCCACGCCCTGGTCGCGCAGGACCTCGTCGCGCTCGAAGTGCAGCTCCACCGGCAGGAGCACCGCCCGCGCCGACTCCTGGAGCGCGACCATGGTGCGGAGCTGGCTGGCGAGAGGATCCCCCAACCGGGCGCCCACCACGACCTTGGGACTCTTCAGCGCTCCGGCGCCCAGCGCATAGGGGTCGACCGCATACGAGGGGCTCGCCTTGGAGGCACGCACCAGCGCCGGGGGATAGATCCATTGCGTGCCCAGTCCGCGTGCGGCCAGCTCGGCATCGATGGCATCGTCGACCGACCGCAGGTATTCACGGGACCGTGGAATCCGCTGGGTCCACCCGAAGGGGTCGACCTCGCTGAGGCTGTGCGTGGGCGCCACGATCACCTGCTGCGCCACGAGCGCCCCGAGTGGGCGAACCGGCGCCGTCGGGGTGGGCGCTTCGTTGGGATTCTGCCGTCCGGCGCATGCGGCCACGACGAGCAGGGAGCTGGCGAACAGGCGGTGAAAGAGTCGCACGGAGTCGTGGTTGGGTGGGTAGCGAAAGCTAAGCGGATGACCGGACCGGGGCGACCGCGCGGAAGCGTGGCGCGGGAGTCGTCGCATTGACCCTGCCTGCGCGCGATTCCAACTTGGCCGCCATGCCAACAACCGCTTCCTCGCGCTGGAATGCGCGCCGCCTGCTCGCTGCCCTGAGCTGGGTTGGCGTGGCAATTCTGGGCGCCGGCGCCCTCGCCTGGCTGGCGCTCGCACGCGGCGAGCCCGTCAGTGCCGCCTGGCTGCTCGTCGCGGCACTCTGCACCTACGCCATCGGCTACCGGTTCTACAGCGCCTTCATCACGGCACGGGTCTTTGCCCTGAACGACGCGCGACCGACACCGGCGCAGCGGCTGGCTGATGGACGCGACTTCGTGCCGACGAACCGGTGGATCGTATTCGGCCATCACTTCGCCGCGATCGCCGGCCCGGGCCCACTGGTTGGGCCCACGCTCGCGGCGCAGTTCGGCTATCTGCCCGGCATCCTGTGGATCGTCGTCGGCGTCGTGCTCGGCGGCGCCGTGCAGGACCTCGTGATCCTCTGCGCTTCCATGCGCCGAGATGGCAAGACGCTCGGCCAGATGGCGCGGGAGGAGATCGGGCCGGTCGCCGGCTTCACGGCCATGGTCGCCGTGCTCGGGATCATGATCGTGCTCATCGCCGTGCTGGGGCTCGTGGTCGTGAACGCCCTTCGCGCGAGCCCGTGGGGCACCGTCACGATCGGCCTCACGATCCCGATCGCCATGCTCATGGGCGGGTACATGCGCTGGCTGCGTCCCGGCCGGGTGCTCGAGGCGAGCGCGATCGGCCTCGTGTTGCTCGCCGCCTCGCTCCATGCCGGCCGATGGGCCGCGGCGGACCCGACGATCGCCTCGATGTTCACGCTGAGCGGCAAGACGCTCGCGGTTCTTCTCATGACGTACGGCTTCGCCGCATCGGTGCTGCCGGTGTGGCTGCTGCTCGCGCCGCGCGACTACCTCTCGGCGTTCGTGAAGATCGGCGTGGTGATCGCCCTGGCGGCCGGCATCCTCGTGGCGCTGCCGCCGCTCCAGATGCCCGCGCTCACGCGATTCACCGACGGCACCGGTCCCGTGTTCGCCGGCACGCTCTTCCCCTTCGCGTTCATCACGATCGCGTGTGGCTCGATCTCGGGCTTCCACGCGCTCATCGCGTCGGGTACGACGCCCAAGCTGCTCGAACGCGAGACCGACGCACGCTTCGTCGGCTACGGGGCCATGCTCATAGAGTCGTTCGTGGCCGTGATGGCGCTGATCGCCGCGTGCGCGCTCACCCCCGGCGTCTACGTCGCCATCAACGCGCCGGTCTCCGCGCTCGGCACCACGGTCCAGAGCGCGGCGGCCGCCGTCGCCAATTGGGGATTCGTGGTGAGCCCGACGGAGATAGAGTCGCTCGCGCGCCAGGTGGGAGAGACGTCCCTTCTCTCGCGCACCGGAGGCGCGCCGAGCCTCGCGGTGGGAATGGCGCACATCTTCTCGCGCATGCTCGGCGGCGGCGGCGCGATGGCACTGTGGTATCACTTCGCCATCATGTTCGAGGCGTTGTTCATCCTCACCACCCTCGACGCGGGCACGCGCGTGGGGCGCTTCATGCTCCAGGACCTGGGCAAGCATCTGTGGGCACCATTCGGGCGCACGTCGTGGCTCCCCGCCATCGTGCTGTCGAGCGGCATCTTCGTCGCCATGTGGGGCTGGTTCCTCTGGCAGGGCGTGATCGATCCGCTCGGCGGGATCAACTCCCTGTGGCCCCTGTTCGGCATCTCCAACCAGCTGCTTGCAGCCGTCGCGCTGTGCGTGGCCACCACGGTGATCGTGAAGATGGGGAAGCAGCGGTATGCGTTCGTGACGCTGCTGCCGCTCGCGTGGATCGTGATCGTCACCATGTCGGCCGGGTTCGAGAAGCTGTTCTCGCCGCTGCCGAAGCTCGGCTTCATCGCGCACGCGCACATGCTCGATGCGGCGCGGCTCGCCGGTACGCTGCCTCCCGGGGTGAAGTCGGCGCGTGATCTGTCGCGCATGATCGCCAACGACTACCTCGATGCGGCGGTCGCCCTGTTCTTCCTGCTCTCCGTGCTCGTCGTGATCGCCGACAGCGCTCGCGAATGGTGGGCCGTATTGCGGGGAGGAAAGGCCGCCGTTTCCACCGAGACCCCGCCGCCGCTCGGCTCCCCTTCCCTCTCGGCCGGTGCCTGAGTCCTTCGTCCCTTCCAGAACCCTCATGAATCGGTTTTGCACCGCCGCCGCGCTGCTCGTGCTCCCCGCCGCGCTGAGCGCGCAGAACTCGGCGCGTCCGTTCGAGTTCAGCATCAGCAACATCATGCGCGGCCCGGAGCTGTACGGGCGGACGCCAACGAACGTGCGCTGGAGCGCGGACAGCCGCTGGATC
>JBJMNM010000402.1:0-3043 GCA_045804305.1 Gemmatimonadaceae bacterium
AAGCGGTCCGGCGCGACTCGACCAATCAGGAAGCGCGCGGCCGCCTGCAGGCGATCGGGCAGCGACCGTAGGGGGAAATCATCCATGCGTGCTGCGTCTCTGCTCGTACTTCTCGGACTCCTGGGCTGCGCGTCGTCCGGCACGACGATCGAGCGTCCGGCCACTCCGCAGACGGTCCGTGTGACCGGATCGGCCGCCGGAAACCTGTCGGTCGGCATGACGGCCACGACGGATGCGAAGGTGACGCGCGTGACGGCCGCGCCGGCGGACGTGTGGCGGTTGCTGCCCGGCGTGTTCGATGCCTTCGCCATTCCACTCAGCAGTGTGGACGACAAGACGCGCGTCCTCGGCAATACGGGCTTCAGCATCCGGCGCAGGCTGGGGAGCATCCCCCTCCCGCGCCTGATCGACTGCGGCACAACGCAGGGCGGGCCGAGCGCGGACACCTACGACATCCGGCTGTCGGTGCTCACCCAGGTCGTGCCCGCCGAGGGTGGATCGTCGATCGTCACCACGGTGGACGCGATGGGTCGTCCCGTGGCGTTCTCGGGCGAGTATGTGCGCTGCACCTCCACCGGATCGCTCGAAACGCGGATCGCCGACGCGATCCAGGCGCAGCTCAAGAAGTGAACACGACAGGGAAGCGCGTGCTGATCGTCGCGCTCGTCGCGGGAGTGTTGATCGCCATCGCAGCCGTGATGCTGATCTCGGAGTTCCGTTAATCCTGCTCACCGGAGGTCGTGATGACGCCATTGTCCGCGCTCTGGCTGCCAATCGTCGTGTCGGCGGTCGCGGTGTTCGTGGCCAGCTCGCTGATCCACATGCTGCTGCCGTGGCACAAGAGCGACTATCCGCGGCTGGCAAACGAGCGTCAGGTGCTGGATGCACTGCGCCCGCTCGCCGTGCCGCCGGGCGACTACATGATGCCGCGGCCCGAGAGCAGGTCCGAGCTCCGCGCGCCGGAGTTTCTCGAGCGGATGAAGGCTGGTCCGGTGGTGATCATGACGGTGCTGCCCAACGGGCCCATCGCGATGGGTCCTACGCTCGGACTCTGGTTCGTGTATCTGCTCGTCGTGTCCACCTTGACGGCGATCGCCACCGCGCTGGCCGTGCGGCCCGGCGGCGACCTGCACGACGTCATCCACACCGCGGCGATCGTGTCGTTCGCGTGCTACGTGCTCGCGCTCTGGCAGATGTCGATCTGGTATCGCCGCGCGTGGAGCACTACGCTCAAGGCGACCGTGGACGGCATCATTTACGCGGCGCTCACCGCGGGGATCTTCGCATGGTTCTGGCCGCGCTGAATCAGGGGCGAACCGCGAGCGTGACGTAGTAGCGCCACGCTCCCTTCACCGGCTCGTCCACCGCTCGCGCGATGCCGGTGAGCACGTCCACCTCCGGCGTGCCGAGCGCCGCGATGGCGGGCACGCGCTCGCGGATCTCGGCGCCGTAGCTCCGCAGCGTGTTCTTGAAGGTGTCTACCGTCAGACCGCTATAGTAGACATCGAGCGGCGCGATGGGCACCGTCACGCGATAGGAGGCAAAGGAGAGTCCCTGCGCGCTCGCGAGCGGGTACGCGGGCGCCTCCACGCGGCGTGCGTCGTAGAGCGGATCGATCAGCGGCGAGTCGAAGCCGCCGATGACGAAGTGTTCGCGATCGCCACCCAGCCCCGTCAACGAGCCGTATTCCACCTGCCCCGTGGTCAGCGGGCGTGCGCCCGCGCCCACGCCGACCATGAGCGCGCTGCGCTGTCGCGCGTAGCGTCCGCCGAACGTGTGGCCGGCCTCGCCCATGACATCGAGGCGCTCCTCGTACCGGGTGTCGTCGTCCCGTTGACGGAAGGAGAGGCGCAGCGCGGCGATCGCCGCGGCGCGCGTGACCGTCTCGAGACCGGTGGGCCGCTGGTCCTCGCCAAGCAGGGCCATGATACCGGTGAAGTCGGCGCCGTCGCCGACGTAGCGGCGCTCCGCGCGCAGCGCCCCGCCACGACGGGAGAGGTCGAGCCCCGCGGCCAGCGCCGCGTCCAGCTGGCGCGAGGGCGCTTCATGTGACAGCCAGCCGGTCGCGCTGAGCTCCGTTCTGGTCAGACGCGTCGTGAGCGTCAGCGCGCCGCCCTCGGGCAGCGTTGGGCTTCCGACCGATCCGATCAGCGCGACGCCGAGTCGGCCGACGGGATCGCTCCGTATCAGCGCGAGCTGCGCGGTGCTTCCACCGAAACCGCTCGTGGACGCGGGAATCACCCGGTAGCGCGACGGCCCGAAGCCATAGCCCCGCTCCTCGGGCGTGGGACCCCGCTGTGGCCGCGCCGATGTGTCGCCCGCGATTCGCAGGCGCCGCGGCGGCAGCACCGGTGACATCGTGTCCGCGAGGACGAGCGAGAGGGGAAGCGCCGTCGTCGTCTTCGTGCTATCGGTGCGAAGCCGGCGGAGATCGTAGCCGCCGCCGTGCAGCGCGAGAAACCACACGCTGCCGTCGGGCGCCACGTCGGGCGCGATGGCGGCGCCCGTGACCGAGGAAAGCTGGGTGGCGCGCCCGGTCGCCGGATCGATCCGCTCGAGGTTGGCGATGCCCCCCGCCTCCGATGTGGCAACGATGGTTCGTCCATCGGGCGCGAAGGTGGCGTCGTAGCGCGTCACGCCATCCTCCGGATCCACGTATCGCTGCGCACCGCTCTCCGGGTTCACCACCGCGAGGCGCCACCGATCGTTCGTCTGCTCGGCGACGACGATCTCTCCCGTGGTCTTCGAGACGCGTGGGCGGTAATAATTCCGCGTCACGCTCCCGGGGCGGAGGACGCGAGTCTCGGCGGTGGCGAGGTCCACGCGCACCAGGTCGCACCACCCGCGATCGCAGCGAATCGCCGCCGCCCATCGTCCGTCGGCGGATGGATCCGCGTCGCGCACCGCGGCTCCGCGTGTGAGTCGGGCCAGATCGCCATCCTCCGCGCTCCACACGTAGAGGTCCTGTCGCAGCGTCCCATCGCTCATGGGCGTGCGCCGTGTCACGAGCAGGCGCTTGTTGTCGGCGAACCAGCGCGGCGTC
>JBJMNM010000403.1:0-3498 GCA_045804305.1 Gemmatimonadaceae bacterium
GCTGCTGTTGCACTTCGGTCCTGATCCCTAGGTCTATCGCGTGTACGCGCCAAACGAGCGCACGGCCCGTCGGTAGGGCTCCAGCCACCGCGCTGGAATGAAACCGCCGGCAATAACTCCCCCCGCACCCCCAAGTAGTTTCGGCCGCGGCGACCGGAGCGCTGGCATCGCAAGGAATCGATCCGCTGATCCGGTGTGATCCGCACCTCCCGACGGTCTCGAGGGGCCGGCCCGAGCGGCTGTTGATCGAGTGTGCCCGAGCTGCTATCGCTACCCGCGCATGGGACCGGCCCGAGCGGCTGTTCCCTGAATCGCCCCTCCGAATGATCGCCTTTTTGTTGACTGCCCTCTTTCGCGCCCCGTATATTCGCCCTTCCATGGCCGCCCTTGCCCTGCCGTGCCCAGCGTGACCGCTTGCGCCTTCTGTGGTCGCGATAACGAGCCGGCGTCCCGCTACTGCATCGACTGCGGCAAGCCGCTCTCGGCCCCCGCCGCGCGTGCTGTGCCCGCCTATACCCCGCCCGAGCCACAAGGAGGAACGATGCTGCGCCAGGCGTCGGGACAGGTGAGGTCGGGGGGCGGCGCGCCCCCGCCGCCAGCCCGCGAGCTCGGGCCCGGGACGACCACCTGCCCGCGATGCAGCAAGACCGTCGACGCGGCCCTGCCCTTCTGCGGCTACTGCGGCACGCGGGTCAGCGCCATCGTCAGCATTGGCGGCAAGGGGAGCGTGGTGGTCTCCGTGCTCGACGACGACCTGGCCGTCCTGACGCGCTACTCGCTCGATCGCGGCGAGGCGGTGATCGGCCGCGGGGATGCCGACATCACGCTCGACGACGTGTACCTCTCGCCCGTGCACGCGCGCCTCGAGCTGCGCGAGGGCGTGCTCTGGGTGCGCGACCTCGGCTCGCGCAACGGCACGTGGACGTACATCGAGGAGCCGACGCGTCTCGCCGATGGCGACGTCGCGCTGGTGGGGTCGCAGCGCCTGCGCTTTCGCCGGCTCGGCTATCCCGGACCACACCCGCCGGAGGCCGACTCCACCCGGCGCATGGGGTCTCTCACGCCGCCGGCCGACGTGGCCGTGCTGGAACAGTTGCGCGCCGACGGCAGCGTGCGCGACAGCTTTCACCTCTCACCCACGCGCACCGTGCACCTCGGCCGCGAATCCGGCGACTGGGTTTTTCCGTACGATCAGACGATGAGCGGTCGTCATGCGGAGATCCAGTCGCAGGACGCGGACTTCTATCTGGTGGACAGTGGCAGCCGCAACGGAGTAGCGCTCGCCGTGCGTGGGGAGCGCGCCGTGCGAAAGGGTCAGCGCATCCTGCTCGGCGACCAGATCCTCCGCATCGAGAGCGTCGAGTGAGCGCACTGAAGATCTGTCCCACCTGCGGTGCCGAGTATCCGGCCAACGAGCGCTTCTGTCCCAGGGATGGCGCCGCCTTGCGTACGCAGGGCGGCGGGACCGATCTCGTCGGCTCGATCATCGCCGAGCGGTATCACGTCATCCGGAAGCTGGGCGAGGGCGGGATGGGCCAGGTCTATCTGGCCGAGCACGTGAAGATGGGGCGCAAGAGCGCGGTGAAGGTGATGAATCCGGGCATGGTGCACGACGCCGACGCGATCAGCCGGTTCAACCGCGAGGCGGCGAACGCGAGCCGGATCAACCACCCGAACGTCGCCGGGATCTACGACTTCGGCGAGACGCCCGACGGCCTGATCTTCCTGGCGATGGAGTACATCGAAGGCCAGCCGCTCACGGAGCTCGTGGAATCCACCGGCGCGCTGCCGCCGATGCGAGCCGCCGACATCGCGCGGCAGGCGGCCGACGCGCTCACGGTGGCGCACGAGATGGGGATCGTGCATCGCGATCTCAAGCCCGACAACATCATGATCGCGAAGAATCGCGACGGGTCGGACTGCGTGAAGGTGGTGGACTTCGGGATCGCCAAGGCGGCGGACAATCAGGCGCAGAAGGTGACGCGCACCGGGCTGGTGGTGGGGACGCCGGAGTACATGAGCCCCGAGCAGCTCGCGGGCGACAAGCTCGATGGCCGGAGCGACGTCTATTCCCTCGCGCTCGTCGCGTTTCACATGCTCACGGGCAGGCTGCCGTTTCCGTCGGATACCGCGCAGGAATCGATGATCATGCGCCTCACCGACAAGCCGCGGTCCCTCGCCGAAATGCAGCCCGGCAGCACATGGTCGCCCGAGGTGCAGGCGGTCATGGACCGGGCGCTCGAGCGCGACGCGAAGCTGCGCTACCAGACGGCGAACGAGTTCGGACGCGCGCTGTACGCGGCCCTCGCGATGATGGACCCCGACGGCGCGGAGGCGAGGACGAGCGTGATGGACGCCGTTCCGCCGACGAGAGTGGGCGAACCGGCCGCGCCGCCCGTGAAGAGGAAGCGCCGCGGGCCGATACTCATTGGCGTCGGGCTGATGGCGCTGGTCGCGGCCGGCCTGGCGTACATGCAGCAGAACGGGAACGCGGAGAGGGTGGCGACGCCCATTCAACCATTGGCCGCCGCGGTGCGCCCGGACTCGAGCGCGGCGTGGGAGCCGGAAAGCGCGCTCAAGGCGGGACAGGTCACCGCCGCCGGGGCATCACAGCCCTCGAGCACCCTCGCCGGGTCAGCGGCGAACAAGCGGGACAATTCACCTCCGGCGACCGCGCCGCCGGACATGGCATCTCGCGTGGCGGCCCTGGTGACGCGCAGCGAGGATTCGCTGGCCGCGCACCAGGTTCTGGAGGACGTGCGCACCCTCCAGGCGCGGGCGTCGAGCAACGCGGATCGGGCGGGGCTCGGGCTGGCGCGGGCCCAGGCGCTGGCGTTCCTGCGCAAGGATGACGAAGCTTGCACGGCGCTCCGGTCGGTGCGCAGAATGTCGCTGGGCACGAGATACCAATCGGGTATCGATCGTCTATTGAAGTACAGCAGCTGCTGACCGAGCAATCGTGAGCACTCCGTCCACTCCAGTCACTCCCATTCGCCGCGTGCCGACACCCTCGTCGAGAGAGCCTGTCATCGTTCACGTCTTTGGCCGGACCGACGTGGGACGTACGCGCGAGCACAACGAGGACGCGTTCGCGGTGGCGGACCTGTCGCGCGGCAACGCGACGCTGCAGCCCGAGGTGCGCACGCATCAGGTGGGCGAGCGCGGCTCGCTGTTCATGGTGGCGGACGGGATGGGCGGCGCGGCCGCGGGAGAGATCGCGAGCGCGATGGCGATCGAGGTCATCCTCCGCGAGGTGACCGACGCGGTCTCCCGCGCCGCCGAGCCGTCGGACGAGATCTTCGCGACGGCGATCAAGCGCGCCACGGCCGCCGCCAACTCGCACATCCACAGCTTCGCGCTGGAGCATCCCGAGTACCGCGGCATGGGGACGACCGCGACGGTGGCAGGCGTGCTGGGCGACACGCTCTATCTCGCGCAGGTCGGCGACAGCCGGGCATATCTGATCCGCAACGGCGTGGGGCAGCAGATCACGAAGGA
>JBJMNM010000404.1:0-2423 GCA_045804305.1 Gemmatimonadaceae bacterium
GCCCCGGTACGCCTTGGTGAAGTCGTCCCAACGCTGGCGGTCCTCGAGATCTCCCTCGCGGAACTTCCAGTTCTTGGCCGGGTCCGTGAGCCGCTCGATCAGCCGGCGCTTCTGCTCCTCGCGGGAGACGTGCAGCATGAACTTGAGCTGTACGACGCCGTTCCCATCGAGCATCCGCTCGAAGTCGTTGATCTGATCGTACCGCCCGGACCACACCTTCCGGGGCAGGGTCTCGTGGACGCGCGGTACCAGGATGTCCTCGTACTGCGAGCGGTTGAAGATGCCGATCATCCGCCGCGCCGGCACGTGCTGATGGATGCGCCAGAGGAAGTCGTGCTGCTGCTCGAGCTCCGTGGGTACGCCGAAGCTCGTGACGGCGCACCCCTGGGGATTCACGGCCGAGAACACCTTCCTGATGGTGCCGTCCTTGCCCGAAGTGTCGCGGCCCTGGAGCACGACGAGGAGTGCGTAGCGCCCATCGGCATAGAGCAGGCGCTGGAGGTCCGAGATGCGCGACGTCTCCGCTTCGGCTTCCTTCTCGAGCTCCTCATCGTCTTTCACCTTGCCCTTGACGCTCGCGTGGGAGTCGTCGAGGTGGATGTCCTTCTTCGTAGTGATGGGCTCGAGCTTCACGTGCCGATGTCCTCGTTCCAGAGCTCCGGGTGCCGCGCGATGAACTCGCGCATGAGGGTGATGCACTCGTCGTCCTGCAGGACCTCGACCGTGACGCCACGAGATCGCAGAAGCTCCTCCTCGCCCTGAAAGGTGTCGTTCTCGCCGACGATGACGACCGGGATCCCGTAGAGGAGGATGGCGCCCGTGCACATCGCGCATGGAGACAGCGTGGTGTACAGGGTGCACTCGCGATAGACGCTGGCCGGCTGGCGACCTGCGCTCTCCAGCGCATCCATCTCGCCATGCAGCACCACACTGCCTTTCTGCACGCGCCGGTTGTGACCGCGGCCGAGGATCCGGCCCTCGTGCACGATTACCGAGCCGATCGGGATGCCGCCTTCGCGCAGTCCCTGCTCGGCTTCGGCGATGGCGGCGCTCATGAACGGACGCTCGGCCTTGCCTACAGCTTGCACAGCCCTCCGTACGTCTCAGGCCGCCGGTCGCGATAGAACTGCCACACGTTGCGCACCTCGCGAATGAGGTCGAGGTCCAGGTCGGCGATCACGAGCTCGTCACGATCGCGTCTGGCCTCGGCGAGCATCTTCCCTCGCGGGTCGCAGAAGTAGCTCTGGCCGTAGAACTCGCCGATGTTCCACGGCTGCTCGCGGCCGACGCGGTTGATGGCGCCCACGAAGTAGGCATTGGCCACCGCGTGCGCGGGCTGCTCGAGCTTCCACAGATACTCGGAGAGCCCGGCGACCGTGGCGGATGGATTGAACACGATCTCCGCGCCATTCAGTCCGAGCTCCCGCGCGCCCTCCGGAAAGTGGCGGTCATAGCAGATGTACACTCCCACCTTGGCGTACTGCGTCTGGAAGACCGGATAGCCGAGGTTGCCGGGCTTGAAGTAATACTTCTCCCAGAAGCCGGGCGCGACCTGCGGAATGTGGTTCTTGCGATACTTCCCGAGGTACGTGCCGTCGGCGTCGATCACGGCGGCCGTGTTGTAGTAGACACCCGGCGCCTCCTCCTCGTAGAGCGGGACGACGATCACCATGCGATGCCGCTTCGCCCGCTCCTGCATCAAGCGCGTCGTCGGCCCGTCGGGAATGCGTTCGACGGCCTCGTACCAGCGCGGATTCTGCTCGGCGCAGAAGTACGGGCCGGTGAAGATCTCCTGCATGCAGAGGATCTGCACGCCCTCCTTGCCGGCCTTGTCGATGAACCCGAGGTGCTTCTCGATGTTGGCCTCACGGATCTTCTCGATCTTCTCGCTCGTGCTGCCGACGTGTGCGGCCTGGATCAATCCGCATTTCACGATGTGGGGCATGCAGTGTCTCCGTGATCAGGAACGAGGCAACGGGCAAATGCGTGGCACTGCTCCAACATCGATCGCTGCGCCGGGCGCAAGGGCAACAGCTTTTGAACTGCTCCAACACCTGAACTGCTCCAACATCTGAACTGCTCCAACATCCGCGCGGATCACTCCGAGCGCCGGCACTCCGCCCAATGGCCCGCCAGGCATCGCGACCACGCGGGCATCCATCCTTTACGATAGATGGTGGAGCAGTCCCACGCTCTTCGCCTCACGAGGCAATGACTCGCCGTCCCCGCATCAACACCAGATAGATCACGAAGCTCAACCCGAACGTCACGAACCACGCGTACTGGTACAGATGGTCGAGGAAGGTCGGGTTGGCCACGTTGCCGCCGGGCGTGGTCGCGGCGTGGATGAATCCCGGCACGACGGGCACCACCGCCAGCACCAGCGCGATCATCGCGGCCGGGTTCACCCCTCCGCGGTATGA
>JBJMNM010000405.1:0-2259 GCA_045804305.1 Gemmatimonadaceae bacterium
CCGCCGTCGCAGAACTGCCGATCCTTCGTGATCGGATCGACGTTGTGCCAGTAGACGTCGAGCAGCTGCTCGTACGTCACCTTCGACGGATCGTACTCGACCAGCACCGTCTCGGCGTGCCCGGTGGTTCCCGTGTTCACCTGCTCGTACGTTGGATTCGTCGTATGTCCTCCGGCGTACCCGGAAGTCGTGGAGAGGACGCCGGGCATATGCTGGAAGGGCCGCTCCATGCTCCAGAAGCAGCCGCCGGCGAACATCGCCGTATCGCGCGCGGCACGCGCCTCGGCAGGCGCAGGATCGCCGTTGTGGACCAATACCAACCGCGGTGAGTCCACGACCGTCTTCGTTACGCTCGACGGTGTTGCCGCGGCGACCGACTGAGCGGACTCACGCTGGCGGCACGCGAGCGTGGCGAGCACCAGGAGAAGGCAGGAAGCGGGACTGCTCGGCCGGCACATGACGTCACCTATGGGTCGCGAATTGTGGTCGGAGCGGGATCGAGAACACGAACGTCGCGCCAGCATCTTCGTTCGGCATCGCCCAGATCCGTCCGTGATGGCTCTCGATGATCGAGCGGCTGACGGACAGCCCGATTCCCATGCCGTCGCTCTTGGTCGTGTGAAACGCATCGAAGAGCTTGTCGATGCCGTCACGATCCACGCCAACGCCAGCGTCTCGTACCGTCACGCGCACGTGGTCGCTCTCTTCCCGCTCGGTTCTGACCAGCAGTCGACGCGGCCGATCGTGAATGTCGGCCATCGCGTCCGACGCGTTGCGGAGCAGGTTCAGGATGACCTGTTGAAGCTGGATGCGATCGCCAGTCAGAGGGGGAAGATCGTCGGTGAGCTCCGACTGAACGATCACGCGGTTTCGCTGCAGCTCGCTCAACGACAGCGCGATGACCTCTCGCGTGGCGTCGTTCAGATCCAGCGGCTCCAGCGTGAGCTCCTTCCTGCTGAACAGGGCCCGCAAGCGCATGATCACGTCAGAGGCGCGGCTCCCGTCTCGGAGCGTCCGCCTGACGGTCTCGCGCGCGCCGTCGATGTTCGGAGGTTCGGCATTCAACATCCGCAGGCACGTGCTGGCGTTGGTGATGATGCCCGAGAGCGGTTGGTTGACCTCGTGGGCGATGGAGGCGGCCAACGTGCTCATGGAAGTGGCGCGAGCGACATGGGCGAGCTCGGCACGGGCCCTGTTGAGGGCCTCCTCCGCCCGCTTCCGGTCCTCGATGTCGGTATTGACGCCGTACCACTTGATGGTTTTTCCCGTCGAGTCGCGCAGTGGGTTCGCACGAATCAGGAACCACCGGTACTCGCCGTCGTGCCTGCGCAGCCGCGCTTCCATCTCGCCCGGCGCTTCGGTCGCCATGATACGCTGCCACGCGGCCGCCAGGCCGTTCATGTCGTGGTGGTGGACCGCGGACGTCCAGCCCGAACCGCGCGCCTGTTCCGACGTGAGGCCGATGAAGTCCAGATAATGTTGGTTGAAGAACTCGACGCGCCCATCGGGACTCGCGGACCACGCCAGCACGGGAATCGTGTTGACGATGAGGGTGAGATCGCGCTCGCTCGCTCGCATCGCGGCTTCGGCGCGCTTCAGGTCGTCGATGTCCGTCAGCACGACGTACCAGCCGGTGATCTCACCGGCGTCATCTCGCACGGCCAGCGCGCGGACCTGGAACCATCGGTAGACGCCGTCGGCTCTGCGGCAGCGATGCTCCATCGTGTACGGCTTGCCGGTCGTGACGGACTCCGTGAACGCGACGAGCACCCGGGAGAGATCGTCCGGATGAACTGCGTCGGTCATCGACCAGTCTCGCAAGTCCTCACGCGTCTTCCCGAAATATTCCAGGACTTCCTTGCTGAACAGCTCGACCTGACCCGCCATGCTCATGGTCACCATGAGCCCGGGGAAGCTCTCCACCCACCCGGTGAAGTTGGCCTCGACGGTGCGCAGATCCTTCTCGGCCCGCCGGCGATCATCGATGTCGGTGCTGATCCCCCACCATCGAATGATGTGCTCCGATGCGTCGCGTTGCGGGCAGGCTCGGCAGAGGAAAGAGCGATACGCTCCGTCATGGCGTCGCAGCCGAAGCTCCAGCTCCCACGACTGGTCCGCCGCCGGCATCGCTCGCCAGCGCTCGAGCCACAGCGGCAGATCCTCAGGATGAATCGCCGAGTGCCATTCCGCGTCGAGGTGGTCGCCGTCACGAGGGCCGGCGTAGTCACGCCAACGCTGGTTGAGGAACTCGACGCGGCC
>JBJMNM010000406.1:0-4667 GCA_045804305.1 Gemmatimonadaceae bacterium
CACCTCCCGGCAGAGCGAGGCGCGTGTTGACGGCGATCGCGTCGATGGGTCCGTGCGCGTGGATCGGTCCTGCCGCCAACCCCTTGAATGGCAGCGACGGCGCGAACTTGGTCAGCTCCGCGAGCGCGAGCGGGCGCGCCACCACGTCCAGATCGAGCGTCTGCCGCCCCGTCGTGTGCACCGCACCGCGACCAACGGCGTGGGTCACGTTGGGGCCGTCCTGGTGCACGACGTCCAGATTCGTCGCCACGAGCTGCGACGACCCGCTGCCGTTCAACGTCAGCGACCCACTTAGGGTGCCGCCGACCGGCAGCGTCGGAAAGAGGATCTTCACGATGTCCATCTGGAGCGGCACCATTCGCACACGCAGGTCGCGCGCGCTCACCACCACCGGCTTCCCGTTGAAGCCCACCACGCCTCGTGCGACCACGCGGCTGGTGCCGCGGTTGTACGCCGCGAGCGTGATGTCGCCGTCGAGGTCGAGACGCTTCAGCGTGCCGCTGAACTTCGCGCGGCCGGCCAGCACACCAGGGCGTGGCCAGCCAAGTCCGGGATAGACCTCGTCGATCTGCTTCGTCGTGAGCCCGGTGAAGCGCAGGTCGGCGTCGTGATAGAACACGGTGTCCGCCACCGTTGCGCCAAGGTCGCCCGTGATGTGCGCGCTCCCACTGCGCAGGTCGGCGTCGCGCACGACGTAGTCCTGCGTCGCGCCCTTCCACTGCACCGTGAGCCCGAGGTTGCCGCCGCCTTCTCGCGGGAAACGCTCGTAGAGCCACTTGAAGTCGCTGAACGCCGCGGGCGCCGCGGCGAGCGACAGCCGCATGTCGCCGTTGTTGATGTTGTACACGCCATCGCCCTTGAGCTTCGACGCCGGCAGCTCGGCGAACGCACCCTTCCACCAGAGCGAGTCGTCGTTGAAGTCGAAGTTGCCGGTGAGCGCCTTCACCTCCGCCGGCGGCGGACGGAACGGATACGCGAGCATGCTCAGCGCCGCGACCTGCACGAAGCGGTTCTTGTACTGCGGGTCCGCGATTCGTACGAGCGGCAGCCGCGCATTCACCTTCGCCAGCTCCACCACCTTCTGGAACCCGCCCGGCACGCGGATGATCTTGAGTCGCGAGCCGCTGCTCAGGGCGTCCTTCACCACGCTGTCGCGGACGCGCGGCGACAGCCCGCGGCTCGGCTCCCATGGCGAGCGCACCACCACGTCGCCGTCGAACATCGTGGCGTTCGTGAACTTCACCCACGAGCCCCACCCCGGCATGGTGTCCACCGGCCCAGTGGGCTTCGTCTGCGGCCACAGGCGGCGGTAGTTCCACTCGCCGCCGGGCAGTCGCTCCACTACCACCCTGGGATGGTAGAGCACCAGATCGTTCACTTCGATCTTCTTGCCGAGGAAGCGCCTGATCACGTAGTGCCCCGTGAGCGAATCCGCCACCAGGAACGGATTGCCGGCGCTGTCCGTGATGGACACGCCCACGAACGTGGCGCCGCTCAGCAGGTTGCCATGCACCGCCTCGATCTTCACGATGCCGTGTGTTGCCCCGCCAAGCATCGACAGCGCCATGCGGCGCACCCGCTCGCGCCCGAAGTCCGTGTTGGTCAGCAGCCAGATCGCGACCACGGCGAGCACCGCGATCACGCTGAGCACGACCAGCAGGCGGAGCAGGCGGCGCAGCATCAGTAGGCTTGCCCGATGGACAGGTGAAGCGTGAACCGGTTCAGCGCGCCGCGCAGGCCGCCCCTCGCACTGCCCGTGGGTGAGTAGTGCCGAGCCGTCTCGAGCGGCACCAGCACGCGCTGCCCGTTCTTCGTGATCTCGGTGACGACCGGCAGATCCTCGGACCGCGATGGGTTGAACCCGACGTCGATGCGGATCGGCGCGACGCTCGAGTAATACCGGAGGCCGAAGCCCGGTGTGATGGCCGCCCGGCCGCGCACGAGGTTCTTGAGCGACGCCACCCCTCCGCTCAACGGATCGAATACGCGCTCGCCAACAGCCGAGCCGTCCACGAACACCGCACCGCCGAAGCTCGAGCCGAACGGCAGCGGAAAGCGATACTCCGCGCTCCCCTCCAGGATCGACGTGCCGCCGATCGGGCGCGGCGTGAACTTCGTGTCGTCCACGAGCGCGGGCTGGCCATTCAACAGCACGGAATCCGCCGCGGTGTTGGGATCGCACAGGGCGACCGCTTCCGAGTACGGATCGCACGGCGCGCCGCTCGTCATCTTGGCGTTCACCAGGTACTGGTGCGGCAGCGTCAGGATGCGCGGGCCGAGTTGATTCTCCCCGAACCCGCGCACGGACTGCGCGCCGCCGGCGTAGAAGCGTTTGCGCGGGTGCAGGATCGCGTCGCCGATGAGGCCCGTGAGCGGCCGCACGAACCCGATGCGGAGATGCGTCGCGAGCACCGCGGTCCGCTGGCCGAGTCGGGAGTACAAGGCGCCCTCGGCGTAGAAGCGGTTGTACGCGTAGGCCGACGCCGTCCATTGACCTGCCGTCTCCACCTCGGCGCGCGCCGTGTACCCACGCGTCGGTGAGAGGGGCTGGTCGGTCCGGTCGGCCTGTGCCGACAGGATGAGCGGTGACAAGCTCTGGTGCGACCGCAGCGTGGAGATCGTCGACACATCGCACACGCCGAAGTTCACGCAGAAGTACGGGTCGCTCGCTTCCACGCGCGTCACCTCGTACCGATAGGTGAGGCTCGCCGGTGCGCGATATCCGAGTAGCTGTGTCAGGGTCGTCTGTCCGCCGTAACCACGGTCGATCACCACCGCCGGAATTGCCCGCCGCTGCGCGAACGCGCTGATGGAGGCGGAGCTTTTCGGCCGGCGCAGGAACGCCGGCTGGGTCAGCGTGGCACTCGTCTGCCAGGTGGGCTGGAGAAAGTCGCCCGCGTTGCCCGTGGTGAGCGAGTCCACCGACTGTCGCCTGAATATCCCGCGGCCATTGAGCGAGCTGGCCATCAGGTTGCCGAGGGCGCCAGCGAGGTCGAGCCGGCGAGCGCCGCCGAACAGGTTGTACGCCGTATAGCGCGCTTCGGTCTGGACGTAGTCCACGGTGTTGAGGCCGGCGCTCAATCGCGCCTCGTGCAGCGGCGCCTCGCGCACTACCACGTTCACCGTCTTCACGCTATCGAACGTCTCCGGCACGTCGATCGCCGCAAGCTTGAACAGACTCGACTCGTACAGGTTGCGCTGGCTCTCGATCACCGCGCTGCGGCGGTAGAGATCGCCCGGCCGGAAGCTGAGCGAGTTCATCACCGTCCTCGTGGACACCTGCTCCGTGCCGGTGATGGTCACTTCCCCGACCGTCGTGACGTGATTGGGCACGAGCCGCAGCTGCACGCGCGCCGTCCGCGCCACGTCGTCCACCACCGACGACGTATCGACCAGCGCGTCGGCATGACCAAGCTCCCACAGCTCGTTCTGGAAGGACACCCGCGTCGTATCGAGCTTGAAGAGGTCGAGCGGCTCGCCGGCCTTCACCAGCGTGAGGTCCTCCACCCGGCGGCGCGAGATGAGCGCGGAGTCGTAGCGCACCGCCACGTCGGTGAGCAGGGTCGGCGGACCTTCCACGATGTCGAATCGGACCGCCACGGTCTTCTCGGTCAACGGGATGACCGTGGTGTCGACCTGTGTCTCGCGGAAGCCGTGCTTGTAGTACAGCACGCGGATGCGCAGGACGTCGCGCTTGAGCTCCGGCCGATCCAGGTAATGCCGCTCCTCGAGCGCGCGCCATTTGCTGAACCGGCAGATCGGCGACAGGATCGCGCTGATGCAGCGCGTCGCCGTCGTGGCGATGTTGGCCTCGATGTCCTTGGGATCGACGTTCTTGACGCCGTTCAGCTCGATGCGCCGCACCTCCGGGGGAGGGGCGTCCTTGTGTGGCAGCTGGGCAGCCAGGGTGGGCGCAGCAAAGGCGCTCGCCAGGAGGACGAGCGCCGTGTGCCCGAATCGGGGCGAGAGTTGCATGGCGGCCCTATCCATAGCAAAGGATGGGCCCCGGCCGGCCCCGGGGGCTAGAGGCCCCTGGAAACGCTCTGTGGTGCTCGAATCGGCGCCTCTACAGCCCGGAGAGCAACTGGTCGTTGGAAGGCGTGTTGGCGATCCGCTTGATCAGCCATTCCATCCCTGCCTGTGGCGGCATCTGACCGAGCCCGCGACGGAGCGTGTACACGTGCTCGAGCTGGTCGGGCCGGAACAGCTTCTCTTCGCGACGAGTCCCGCTCGTCGCGATGTCGATCGCCGGATAGATGCGCTTCTCGGCGAGCGAGCGATCGAGCTTGATCTCGCAGTTGCCCGTTCCCTTGAACTCCTCGAAGATGATGTCGTCCATCCGCGAGCCCGTTTCCACCAGGGCGGTCGCGATGATCGTCAACGAGCCGCCACCCGAGTTCGAGGCCACCGAGCGCGCGGATCCGAAGAAGGCCTTCGGCTTCGCCATCGCCTGCGCGTCGAGTCCGCCCGACATCGTGCGTCCCGTGCCGCGCTCCGCCGTGTTGTGCGCGCGCGCCATGCGCGTCAGCGAGTCGAGCACGATGATCACGTCCTTTCCCATTTCCACGAGGCGACGCGCGCGCTCCAGCACCATCTCCGTCACCTCCACGTGCCGCGCCGCCGGCTGATCGAAGCTCGAGGCGATCACTTCGCCCACGCCCCACGAG